>JAGAZK010000034.1 GCA_017940085.1 Campylobacter sp. | reverse complement strand
CTTTTTTTGAGCTTTTTTCTAACACTAAAGCTTCTTTTTTGTCTTTTTTAGAACCATCTCTATTTAATCCTTGCTCCATAAGTTCTATTTCTTTAGCACCGCTTTTTACTTTGTTTGGATTGACTTCTAAATATTCGCTATCTATTTTGTTTGGATAATCTATTTTAGAAAGTATGCATCTAATACAATTTAATCTAGCTTTTTTCTTATTGTTGCTAACCAAAATCGTCCAAGGTGCAAAATCTGTATTTGATGCAAGAAGCATAGAATACTTAGCCAAAGTGTATTGTTCCCACATTTCTTGAGATTTAGCATCTACTGGAGATAGTTTGTATTGTTTGAGCGGATCATCTTTTCTAGAATCAAAGCGTCTTTTTTGCTCTTCTTTTGAAACAGAGAAATAAAATTTAAGCAAAATTATGCCTGAATTTACAAGCATTTCTTCAAATTTAGGCACTTGTCTTAAAAAATCTTTGTGTTCTTCAGGTGTGCAAAATCCCATTACAGGCTCAACTCCACCTCTGTTATACCAGCTTCTATCGAATATAACTATCTCTCCAGCTGCTGGTAAATGCGAAATATAGCGTTGGAAATACCACTGTGTTCTTTCTCTATCGCTTGGTTTTTCAAGAGCGACTACGCGACAACCGCGTGGATTTAAATGCTCAATAATTCTTTTAATCGTCCCGCCTTTGCCAGCTGCATCACGACCTTCTGTGATGATAAGGACTTTTAAACCTTTTTCTTTGACATATCTTTGTAGCTTAAGAAGCTCAATTTGCAATCTAATAAGATTTTTTTCGTATTTAAGGGTGCTTTTTTTGACCTTAATATTTGTGTATTTTCCTTCTTTGTCGCTCATATTTTACTCCTATTAAAAATATAAAAATGTGTAATGCTCGTATTTTATAACTAATTTATTAAAAGTTTATTTAAATTTTAGCAAATGTTTAAAAAAAATCAGTAGAATTGCCAAATTTTCTTTTACAAAGGCTTGAATTTGCGTTATTTTTTGATTTTTGTTTTTTGTTTGTTTGGTGCGTGTTTTGCACAAGTTTTGGATAATCAAAAAGCTTTTATTATAGAAGAAAAATTTCAAGCAAATTCTTTGATTTTACGCTTTGAAATAGACAAGAGTGCGTATTTATATAAAAATAGATTAAAATTTATTGTTTCAAATAACGATATAGGCGATTATATAGAGCTTCCAAAACATGAGCTAAAAGACGATAATGAAGTTTTTACAAAAAGTTTTGAAGTGGCTATACCAAATGCACTCTTACAATCTTTTGGAGATAAAAATAAATTTATCCTAAAATATCAAGGCTGTGCAAATAGTGGATTTTGCTATCAACCTGTGGAGAAAATTTATGATTTAGATTTAACCAAACGCCAAATCATACTAAAACAAACTAAATTTGGAAACACCGCCCAAAATGCACCAAATTTAGCCCAAAACGATGATAAATTTGTTAATTTACTGACTCAAGGCTCGTTTTTGTGGATTTTACTTTGTTTTTTTGGGTTTGGTGCTATGCTTTCTCTTACGCCTTGTGTTTATCCGATGATACCGATACTTTCAGCCATAATTTTAATAAAATCCAAAAAAGAAAAAAACACAAAAAACACTATTTTTGTCAGTTTGATTTATGTTTTATCAATGTCGATAACTTACGCAATAGCCGGTATTTTGAGTGCGTTTTTGGGAAATAGCATTCAAGCAGTTTTGCAAAACAAAGGTGTTATTATTTTTACTGCTTTGATTTTTGCGTTTTTAGCTTTTGTAATTTTTTATGGCTTTTCATCTAGTATTTCAAATAAATTTCAAAACCTAATAGATCAAAAAATCCAAAAATTTACAGGAGTCATCGGCGTAATTTTTATGGGAATTTTATCTGCTTTGATAGTTAGCCCTTGTATGGCTGCACCTTTGGCTGGAGTGCTTTTGTATATAGCTCAGACCAAAGATATGATTTTGGGCGGTTTTAGTCTTTTTGCAATGGGTCTTGGAATGGGCGTTTTGCTCGTGATAATCGGTATTTTTGGCAAATTTATGCCAAAACCGGGCGAGTGGATGAGAGAAGTGCAAAAAATATTTGGATTTTTGATGCTTTTTATGGCTATTTGGATACTCGGACGGATTTTAAATGAAGAGATTGTAAATTTGCTTTATGGCGTTTTGATGATATTTACAGCTGTATTTTTGGGGCTAAATTTACGCATACAAAGCGTATTTGATAAAATTATAAAATCATTTTGCATTGTAATTTTAGTTTTCGGTGTGATTTTGGTTGCAAATTTCGGGATAAATAAATTTATGCCAAATTTAAATCAAATTTATTCATCAAATTTAGATCAAAATAATTTTAAATTTGTTGATAATATAAATGATTTAAATGATATTATCCAAAACTCAAATAAATTGATTTTGATTGATTTTTGGGCTTCTTGGTGTGAAAATTGCAAAGATTTTGAGAAAATTTTTGATGATAAAGAAATCCAATCAAATTTAGATAAATTTACTCTCATCAAAATAGATTTGAGTCAAAATTCATCAAATTTAAACGAAATTACGAATAAATTTAATATTTTTGGACCCCCAGCTATGTTGATTTTAAAAGATACAAACGAGATTGCTCGATTTATTCAAGCCCCTAAAAAAGAAGATTTTTTGATTTTTATAAGTAATTTATAAAATTTTAATAACTTTATTTTTACATATTATTCACTTTTTATTATTTTTTTGCTAAAATGCACGAAATTTTTCTCAAGGAGGTTGTGAATGGTATTTGAAGTAAAAAATCCTATTCCTGGTTTTGAAGATGTTACTAGTGTTGAAATTACCGATACAGATAATTTCTTTGCAAAACTTTCTACAAAAGATAGAGACGAAGGCAAGGATGCCATAAGTATGACGCTTATTAATCCTTATTCTATTGATCCTAGTTATGATTTTATATTGCCTACGGATTTAGAAACCTTGCTTGAGGTTAAAGAAAATAGCGAACTTAGAGTTTATAATGTAGTTGTTTTAAACAAAACTATCGAAGAATCAGCTGTAAATATGCTTTCACCAATAGTTTGCAATGTTACAAACAAAACTATCGCTCAAGTTATTTTAGATCCTAAGAAATATCCAGCTTATTCGCCTTTGGAATCTATAGGAAAACTAGTTCAAAAAAATGTATTTGAAGTAAAGGGTTCTATTTTAGGTTTTGAAGATATTAAAAAAGTTCAAATTTCACCAGTAGATACATATTTGGCTTCAATGAAAAGCATTGAAAGCGATGAAAAACACAAAACAATATCATTTACGCTAATAAATCCTTATGTTTTGCGTCCAGATTATGATTTTTCTGTTCCGACACCTTATCAAATTTTGTTGGATTTAAAAGATTCATCTGATATTGCTGTGTTTAATATGGTGATTTTGAATAAAACTATTGAAGAATCAGGTGTAAATTTCTTAGCACCGATAGTTTGCAATGTCAAAAACAAAACTCTTGCTCAAGTTATTTTGGATCCTAAAAATTATCCGATGTATGGGCATGCAGAAAAAATTGGTGATTTAATCAAAAAAGGATAAATAAGTGCAAAAAGCATTTTCTTTATTAGAAGTTGTACTTGCTATTGTGGTAATAGGAATAGCCGTTTCGGCTGTTCCTTTTGTGATCAATTCTGGCTCTCAAGGCGTTTCGTCTTTAGTATCTCAAGAAGCAGTTGCTTCCACTAGATCAAAACTTGCTGATATTTTAGAGTATCAGTGGAATAGTGGAATGGACAGTGGCAATATTGCAAATGGTGCCATTTTAAGGACAGGCGATACTAGTAGTGTAGATGATACATATATAAATAGAAAAATTATGCTTACTGATTCTGTCGGTGGTGTTTGGGTAGTAGCTGAGGACATAATGAAGTATGACTCTAATTCTAGCTATTCGTTAAATCAATTTAACAATTATAAAGATAGCACCACTATTAATGATAATGCCATAGTGCAAAAAGGTTTAATAAGCCTAAATTCTAAACTTAGTGTAAATTATGTCAGACCAGAAGTCAAATCAACTGCTAATGCACAAGTTAAGCATGTAGAATTTAATTTAAAACAAGTTACTGGTACTACAGATGCATTATTGTTAGATTTTAATACCACCTTTGAAGGCGATAATAGCGTAGTTTTGCGTGCTTATTCATTTAATATAGGTGTTCCAGAGTGAGATAATTATGAAAAAAGCTTTTACTTTAATAGAACTAATAGTTGTAATTGTTATAATGGGTATTTTGGCTTCTATTGGTGCTGATATTTTCACCAATATGTATAAAAATTATATACAAATTAGCAATAT
>JAGAZK010000005.1 GCA_017940085.1 Campylobacter sp. | reverse complement strand
ACTAAGATCGCTCAAAATATTATTAATTTGGGTTCGCAAAAACTTAGCATGACGCAAAGATGGATCGTTTAGATTGAGAGAATTTAATATTTTTGCACTTTGTTCGAGCTTGGCATCTAATAAATCTATGATTTTAGCAGCTGTTTTGGGATCTAGATTGTTTAGGCTTTTGTCTATAAATTTGGCGATATTTTCAAGCTTTGAGCTAATATCCAAAAGGCTTTTAAAAGGCGATTTTTCTATGATTTTGAGATTTTGATTTTTGTGTTGAGCTAAAAGCCTTTCTAGATCTGAGAGATTTTTTTCTATGTTATCATCATTTGGCAAAGTCAAAAACGCTTCTTTTAGATTTTGGGAATTTGTATTTTTCATAAGACTAATGAGTTCTTTTATTTTAACTGGAAATTCGCTATTTTGCAAAGTCTCAGAAATCTTAGCTTCTAGCAAAATACCGCTATTTTTGATACTTTGTGCCATTGTGGAGCTTTTCATACTCTCAACTGGTTTTAAAAATTTTTCTAATTTTGAAGCGATTTCTTGAAGTTTTGGCTCATTTTGGATAGTTTTTGTGAGTTCTTTTATGTCTTTTAGCAAATTTGGAGCGACTTTTGTATTACTAGCTTCGTCAATCGTGCGAAGATTTGCCGTAGTTTTACCAGCTCTTAGAGAATCAAGAAGTTTATTTGTGAGATTTTGTAATTTTCTATCTATTTCTGAAATTTGATCTTTTGAAATGGCTTGTTTGCTAAAAAGCCCTTTTTTGGAGTCAGCCAAATTTGGCTTTTTTATGTCTTTTTCATTTTGGACAGCTTGATTTGGAGTATTTGTTATTATCATTTTTATTTTATCGCCAAATTATCAAAAAACTTAAATTTGCTTAGCATTAAAAATCCCAGCCACAAATACACCAATTGGCATCACCGCAAGTCCAGATAAAAACGAAAATGGCTCAAAAAGATCGTTATTTTTAAGCACAAAAAAAACCGCTACTAAAAAAGCATAAGAAAACAAACGAAATGGCTTAAGGGCTGTAAAAATTTCAAAAGACGAAAAGCTGATTTTTTCTTTTGGGTCTTCTAAATTTGTTTGGGCTAAATTTGGCTCTAAATTTGATGAATTTTGCGAATTTGGAGATAAATTTGTATCATTTTCATCAAATTCAGCATAAATTTGATTGTTTTGATATAAGCTTAAATCATCGCTATTTTGTAAAATTTCAGCTTTTTTGATGACTTGTTTTTTATATCCATAAAAACTAGCAAATAAAATTAACGATGCACAAATCATTGCAAGTTGCGAATTTAACACAAATTTAGCCCCAAAAAACGAACAAACCAAAATCAACAAAAAATCCAAACAAACATACGACAATATTAAATTTCGCCTACCCAAACGACTATTCATTTTTACATTCAATCTGAAGTATTTTTCACGCTTTTTAAAAGTTTATCTTTTTCTTTGAGATCTTCGTAAGTTTTGAGCTGTGATTTATAGGCTTTATAGACATTATTTATCGCTGCAGCTACGCCTATAAATATACCAATCCCAAGTCCCAAATTTGATCCACTCAAACTTTTTAATCCCCAACCAATCAAAAAACCAATCACAATAGCCACAACAATGGAAATCCCTACACTCAATCCATCTGCGGCTCTGGCTAAATTTGTTATTTTTGTAGGTTTGATTTCTTCACTCATATCGCTTTAAAACTCTTTTCTATAGCATCTTGTGTGTCTTCGAGACTTTTTTTGTTGTGTTTAGTGCAAACAAAACAAGTCTCAAACTGACTTGGAGCTAAATAAACTCCTCTTTTTAGCATTTGTGCATGAAATTTAGCAAACATCTCAGTGTCGCTTTTGAGAGCGTCATCATAATTTTTAACTGGATTTTCATTGAAGAAAAATCCCCACATTGAGCCTCTTGTAGTTGTTTGGATAGGAATACCTTTGGCTTTGGCGGATTTTTCTAAGGCTTGTGTTATAAAATTAGCCTTTTTGTTTAGTTTTTCATACAAATAATTTGTTTTGAAAATCTTTGAAAGTGTAGCAATCCCGACAGCCATTGCTAACGGATTTCCACTTAAAGTCCCTGCTTGATAAACTCCACCATCTGGGCTTAGCATATCCATAATTTCGGCTTTTCCAGCAAACGCTGCTACACTCATTCCCCCACCAATTACTTTGCCAAAAGTTACCATATCTGAGCTGATTTGATTAAATTTATGACTTCCTTTTTCACTAGCTCTAAATCCACTCATAACCTCATCAAATATTAGCACTGCTCCATTTTTGGTGCATAAATCTCTTAAATTTAATAAAAATGTCAAATCCGCAGGAACCAATCCCATATTTCCAGCAATTGGCTCGATTATCACCGTGCCTATTTCGCCACTCTCAAAGCATTTTTTCACGCTTTGTATATCGTTATATACAGCTAAATGCGTGTGTTTGGCAAAATCTTCAGGCACACCAAGCGAACTTGCATTTCCAAAAGTAGTAGCTCCACTTCCAGCTTTTACAAGCAAAGAATCGCTATGTCCGTGATAACAACCTTCAAATTTGATAATTCCATCTTTTTTGCTATAAGCTCTAGCCAATCTAATCGCACTCATCGTAGCTTCTGTGCCAGAAGAACAAAAACGAATTTTATCTAGCCAATCAAAATGAGACAAAATCAATTTTGCAAGTTCTGTCTCAAGTCTAGTTGGAGCTCCAAAACTAAGACCTTTTTTGGCTGTTTTGATTAAAGCATTTTCTAAATCCTTACCACAATGCCCAAAAATCAAAGGACCCCAACTAAGCACAAAATCAATGTATTTTTTGCCATCAATATCATACAAAAACTCATTTTTACCGCGTTCTATTATGATTGGGGTTCCACCTACTGATTTAAAAGCACGAACAGGAGAATTTACTCCACCAGGTATATATCTTTTGGCTTTTTCAAAAGCTTTTTCGTTTGTCATTTTTTATCCTTTTTGTTAAAAGATTGCACATATTCATAAAGACTTCTTATCTCGCTTTGAGTTAAAAAATATGTTGGCATCATACCTTTTGAATCGCTAAGAGCACGACTAAATTCATCATAATCAAGATCATTAATTTTTGGTGCTTTTAAAGATTTTTCTACCATTTTATTCTCTCTTTTGTCAAAACTTTTGTATTTGGCGATAATCGCACCCTCGCCTTTGTTACCATGACATTTGTTACAGCTAATTCCTCTTGGATTTTGATAAAGCATTTTAGCATACTCGCTACTACTAATAAAATCTTCAGCCCAGCTTAATAAAACCATAGCCAAAAATACTAAAATAAATTTCACCAAAACTCACTTTAATTTAAATTTTGGTATGATACAATTTTTGTAGTAAAAATTAGATAAAAGGATATATTTTGCAACTAATTGACGGCAAAAAAGTAAGCAATGAAGTAAAACAAGATATAAAAACTCAAGTCATAAACCTAAAAAATCAAGGTATCACGCCTACTTTGGCAGTTATTTTAGTAGGTGATGACAAAGCAAGTCAAACTTATGTGGCTAGTAAAGAAAAAGCTTGCGTGGCTTGTGAAATGGGTTCGGTAATGCACAGGCTTCCTGAAAATACAAATGAAAACGAGCTTTTGGCTTTGATTGATGTTTTAAATGCCGATGATAGCATAGACGGGATTTTAGTCCAACTTCCACTTCCTAAGCATATTGACACAAATAAAATTTTAGAAAAAATTGACCCAAACAAAGATGTAGATGGATTTCATGCGATAAATGTAGGCAAACTCTCAAGTGGGCTTGACGGATTTGTGCCTTGCACTCCGCTTGGGATTATGAAGCTTTTAGATAATTATGGAATAAATATTCAAGGATTAAATGCTTTGGTGATTGGTAGAAGCAATATCGTAGGCAAACCTATGGCAAATTTATTATTAAACGCAGGTGCGACCGTAACTATAGCTCACTCCAAAACAAAAGATTTAAAAAGTGTAGCATTAAATGCTGATTTAATCGTAGTTGCTGTAGGCAAACCAAATTTTCTAAAAGGCGATATGGTTAAAAATGGTGCTATTGTCATAGATGTAGGAATCAACCGCAATGAAGACGGCAAACTTGTGGGGGATTGCGAATTTAATAGTGTATCTCCAAAATGCTCATTTATTACTCCAGTTCCTGGCGGAGTTGGTCCGATGACTATAGCAATGCTACTTTCAAATACACTAAAATCAGCAAAAAATAGGAAAATTAACTAATGAAAAAACCACTCAAAAAATTATATGATTTTTCAAATTCTTGGACTGGGACTATTATTTTGGTCTTGATTTTTATATTTTTTGTGGCTCAAGCTTTTGTGATTCCAAGCGGTTCTATGAAAAACTCTCTTCTAATTGGGGATTTTTTGTTTGCAAAAAAATTTGCTTATGGGGTGCCTACTCCTCATATCCCTTGGCTTGAAATTCCTGTTTGGTTTGATAGCGATAATGACGGACACATTATTAAAGGCAAAGGTCCCAAAAGAGGCGATATAGTAATATTTAGAAATCCAAAAGAGCCAAAAATACATTTTGTCAAAAGAGCATTTGCAATAAGCGGAGATGAAGTGATTTTTGCTAGAAATGCTATGTATCTAAGACCAAATGAGGGCGATGATTTTATAGAACAAAACTACCCGCAAGAAGATATTGTAGAGCTTTTTGGCAAAAAATTTGTATATGAGCCTTATAAATTTAAAGGCATAAACTATACGATAAATCCAGCTGTGGGCGATCCTTTTGATAAACTTGTTCAATTAAGTTTATTAAATTTATCTCCAATGAATCAAGCTCAAGTCCCAGAGCTAGGAAGTGGCGGAGAATTGTATTTTAATGCTTTTTATTTCAAAGTCCCAAAAGATGAATATTTTATGATTGGCGATAACAGAAACAACAGCGAAGATAGTAGATTTTGGGGATCTGTTCCTTATAGATTGATAGAAGGAAAGCCTTGGTTTGTGTATTTTAGCTTAGATAAAAATTACAAAATTCGCTGGGAGAGAATTGGGCGTTTGGTAAGCACCTTAGAAACCGATGAGAGATATATTTATCCGCAAGATTAGAAAGATTTTTTATGCAAAAAGTTTTTATAGCAAGTGATCATGGCGGTTTTAAAGCCAAAGAATTTGCGAAAATTTGCTTAAATGAGCTTAAATTTGATGTTACAGATTTAGGGACATTTAGCGAAGAAAGTTGTGATTATCCAGATTATGCAAATTTACTTGCTTTAAATTTAAAACAAAATCCAAATGCTTTAGGGATTTTGGTTTGTGGGACTGGGATTGGCATAAGTATAGCTGCAAACCGCTATAATCATATTCGCTGTGCCCTATGTCATGATGAAAATACAGCCAAACTCGCTAAAGAACACAATAACGCAAATGTTTTGGCATTTGGTGGTAGGATTTTGGATCAAAATACGATAAAAAATATCATAAAAACTTTTTTTGTAAGCAAATTTGAAGGTGGCAGACACGAAAAAAGATTAAAAAAATTAGGAGAATGCAATGCTGTTTGTTAATTGGGTTCTTTATACATTTTTCATTTGTCTTTCTATTTATTTGGTGGTAATGGTTTTTTATTATCGCACTCTACTCAACAAAGAACACGCCAGTAGAGATTATATAAAAAATCACTTAAGCGATTCAGAAGTAATCATCAGGAAACTTCAAGTCCAGCTCCAAAGATCTCTTGGAAATATCGATATTCTCACAGATGAGCTAAACAAAGTCAAAGTAGATAGTGCAAATTTGCGAACTAGAAATTCTCAATATCGCCTAGAAAATGACAAATTAAGACAAAGAATCAAAGAGCTTGAAGGCAAGATTGAAGCTCTATTATAAGGAAATTTATGCGAAATTTAACCCAAAAACAAAAAGATTTTTTGCTTGATAGCATTCGTGTAGTTAAAGATTTCCCAAAGCCTGGTATTTTATTTCGTGATATTACCACACTTTTAAACGATAAAAAAGCTTTTAATTTTTTGATAGAACATTTGTGTGAGCGATACAAAAATGCAAATTTAGACTATATTGCTGGGATTGAATCTAGGGGATTTATTTTTGGCTCGGCTTTGGCTACGAGATTAAATTTAGCCTTTGTGCCAATTCGCAAACCCAAAAAACTCCCTTTTACTACAGTTTCTCAAAAATACAGCCTTGAATACGGCTTTGATGAGATAGAAATACACATTGATGCATTTCACGGCTCAAAAAATGCAAAAATTTTATTGATTGATGATTTAATCGCTACTGGTGGGACTGCGATAGCTGCAGCTGAACTTATAAGCGAAGTAGCTTGTGAGCCTTTTGAAATTTGTTTTGTTTTGGATTTAATAGATCTTGGCGGATCTAAGAAATTATCTAAAGATTATAAAGTATATAGTGTGCTTGAAGCAAACGAGAACTAATGGAAAGTTTTTTTGAAAATTTAATCATCGAATACAAAGATTGGTTTTATTTAATCATATTTGTGTGGTGTATGATGGAAGGCGAATTAGCACTTGTATTTGCTGGTATCATGGCTCATCACGGACATGTAAATTTATTTCTTTCAATTTTTATAGCTGGTCTTGGTGCATTTTGCGGAGATCAAATTTATTTTTATATCGGACGATACAACAAAAAATATATCCAAAAAAAGCTAACTAAACAAAAGCGTAAATTTGCTATAGCTCATTTACTTTTGCAAAGATATGGTTGGCCTGTGATTTTTATCCAACGCTATATGTATGGCTTTCGCACGGTAATTCCTATGAGTATAGGCATAACTCGCTATGATGCGAAAAAATTTGCTTTTATAAATTTAATCAGTGCTTGGGTTTGGGCAACTATTACAATTTTGCTTGCTTGGTATTTTGGCGAACTCATTTGGGAAGGTGTGCATTTTGTAGAAAGACATTGGTATTATGCACTACCTTTGATAGGCTTATTTTTGTGTGCATTGCTATATGGTTTTAAACAAATTGAAAAAACAATTCTAAAAGAAAGGGAAAAGAAAAGAAATGAAATTCCAAATCCTAAACAAGAAAATCAATGAAATAAAAGCTGATTATGAACTTGTTTTTATAATAAACAAAAACCTAAAACACAAATTTATCAAGGACAAACAAGAGTTTAAATTTTATGATTTCAAAGGCGATGGAGTATTAAATTTAACTAGCAAAAAACGAATTTATATAGGTATTAAATCCCTTGATGAAGATGAAATTAGAAAAGGTATAGCAAAAGCTCTAAATTTACTCTCAAATTTAAACATAAAAAGCATAAAAATCTCAAGCTATATCAATCAATGCACAAAATCAGCCTTTCGTGCGTTAGCTGAAGGATTTGTGCTTGGATCTTACAAATTTGAAAAATACAAAAGCGAAAAAAATCCTTGCAAGATTAGTGAAATTTGTATTAGCACAGACGAATTTGGCAATAAAGAAGTTGATTTGTTTAAAGCAAATTTAGGTCTAAATCAGGGTCAAATTATCGCAAATGCTACAAATTTT
>JAGAZK010000033.1 GCA_017940085.1 Campylobacter sp. | reverse complement strand
GCAAATAATAAAATAATAAAGTGGGATAAATATATTTTACTTCCCTATTTTTTGCTATTTTTCGTTGCCTTTTTCTCTTTTATTTTCAATATTCTCATCGGCGGCAAAAATGATTTAATATCATCAACGGCAAGATACGCCTTTGTAGTATCTATCCCAAAAGAGCGTTTTTCATCTATTTTATTCTCTCTTGGAATAAATTGTTTGGCTAAAATAAAGTTATTCATTCTATCAAAACAAAACGATACTTTATTATCGATACTTGATATTGAAATTTTTAGTTTTAAAATTTCGACATGTTTTACAAAGTCATCAATAATATCTTTTTCTGTGGCAAAGCTACTTTCTTTGCCGATGTAATTAATATAAATATGATAATCCTCTGCTTTTTTATCTCTATAAAGTAAATCGCCCTGCTCTGTATCATAATTCCAAAAATGAACATAGCCGTAGCAAAAATTGTCTTTGCTATGATTTTTTTTATTATAAACGAGTCTAAAAAACATTGCTCTTTACTCATTTTTTTGTTTTAAAATCGATCATTGTCATATATTGAAAATATGCTTCATTTGTCTTATCAAAGTATTTTTTATTCTTGGAATTTGTTTCATATTTGCATACTCCGATGTAATAATTATCACAGCAAAACAATTTACACGAAAGAGCGCTCGAATACAATTTTTCTTCGCTTCTACTATGAAGCACTTGTGTTACATTTTTAACAAAGCCATCGTAAAAATGTTCTTCCTTACGCAAAAGAAGCAAAAAAGAACTTTACAAATTATAATAAATTAGAATCATATTTTTTAGGAATAATAGGTCAAGTTATGTATGATTAATATAGGGTTACCAAAGTCTTTACGATGAATTAACGGCAGAGCAGTTGGATATGCACCTGCCTATATTTATAAAAAACAAGATAAAATTAAAGAAAGATACATAAAAATTCATAAAAGAATCGGTAAGCCAATGGCTGATGAGTCAAGAGCAGAAATTATTGAGTATTTGTTTTCAAAGTGAATTAAGAATTAGTGGCGCATTTTTTGTTAGACACTTGACATAAATGAACAAAAGAACAATACCGAATTTGATAAATTTTACCTAGTAAATAGAATTAACAGACAATGAGCCATCTTGTTTGCCGCAAAGTTATCATGCCAAAATATTAGTCTTAGAGACTTTGATATATTGTAGAGCTGTAATTAGTTTGATTATTCCAAGCTCTCCAATGTCAAAAAATCTTTAAATTTAATATGCCTAACCGTGCTTGTAGAAAAATCAATCTCATCGTTTGTGATTAGTATTTTTGCAAATTCGTTATCAAGTGCGTTAAACGGCTCGAATTCTCGCTTTTTAGCTTTTTCTTCAACCACGCTGTAAGCTACTTGGATTAGATATTTTTTCGAATTTTTCACCGCTAAAAAGTCGATTTCCTTGCCACCCACATTATATACAAAAAGCTCATATCCCATATAAATAAGCTCATTATAAATGATATTTTCGAGATTATGTGTTATATCGTATTCGCTCAAATTTTGCTTAATCGTGTTAAATCCCACATCTTCGTTGTAGATTTTTTCAAAAAATTCAAGCTTTCGCTTTGCTTTTGTCGAATACTGTGAAAGCGTCCTTATAATATAGGCTTCTTTTAAATACGCCAAATACTTCATTATAGTATTTACAGAGCAATTTATTTTTTGTTGTTTAATATAGGTGTAAATAGAATTTGCACTAAAAATTCTAGAATTTGACATCAATACAAAGTTGGTAATTCGCCTGAAAAGATCGATTTTTCTGATATTGTAGCGAGATATTATATCGTTAAAAATTATAGTCTCATTTAATTCATTTAAATATCTTGTTTTATCATCTTTATTTTCAAATTCGACTATTTTTGGAAAACCGCCAAATATCAAATAATCACTAAATGAAATCTCTGTATTTAACTCTTTTGCATATTCTAACAACTCTTTATAGACAAACGGGCGGACATGAAAGCTTATATAACGGCCGCTTAACTCTTTTGTAAATTCGCTAGATAGTAGCTTTGAGTTGCTTCCTGTGATGAAAAGCGACAAGCCGTGCAATCTAAGCGTTTTGCAAGCCAAATTCCAATTTTCGATATTTTGCACTTCGTCTAAAAAAACATATTTTATACCATTGTTTTTAGTACTTAAAACATATTCTATTAAATCTTTTTCGTTGTTGATTTTTGCAGATACTGTGTGATCTTCTAAATTTAGATATAAACATTTTTTGCCGCTAACTTCTAATTCTGTTTTAATTTGTTCTAAAATAACAGATTTGCCACATCTGCGAATTCCTGTGATAACTTTGATTAAATCGCTATCGTAAAAGCCCCTAACCTGCTTTATATAGTGTTCTCGTTTTATCATTTTCTATCCTAGTGAAAACTTTTTCATATTATAGCAAAAGTTTTCAGTAAAGTGAAAATTTATCTTAAATTTTACAAAAGTTTTCAGTCAAATTTAAAAATAACTTTATATTGCTTTACTTTTGCAAACAAAAATTTACAAAATATGTGGGCTGTGTAGTCTTACCAGCACGGCCAAAGTTTAAAGTTTCAGATAAAGCAAATTTAACAAATCCCCAAATTCATCTATTCTTACTAGACCCTGCAACATTTTATTGCAAGGTCTAGTCTTTATCTACACTTCCTTACTAATTCCACCCACTCATAACTATTTGCATTAGGTTTTGATTAGAAGATATATCATCATGCGTTATGGTTGTTAAACCATTATCATTTGCATAAGTATTTAGCTGTTCTATTATCTTATCGATTTGTGATGAAGTTATATATCCTGTTACTTCTTCGTTTTGCATTAGCTTTATGGTTTCTACCCTATTTGTCGGATTATCTTGATTTCTTATCATCAGATAGTTATCATTTCCGTATCTAATAGATAAATCCCTTGCTATCTTTTGGAAGCTTATATCTTCTTTGCTAAATCCATTTAAGATAATAGTGTCATCTCCGCCTTCATCGCTTATACTATAATTACCACCCGGTATTGTTAAAATATCGTTGTATTTGGTAAATTTTATATCTTGATATGATAGTTTAGTAGGGTCTATTTTAACTTTATCTTCTGGAAATTGAAATCCAAACATAGTATAAATTTTACTTGCACTTAAACTACCACCTGT
>JAGAZK010000032.1 GCA_017940085.1 Campylobacter sp. | reverse complement strand
TTGTAATAATACTAATAAAAACTGCTAAAAAAGAAGCAGAATTATTCGCAGAAAAAATCAGAAATGCTATTTCAAATTTCAAATTTGTATATAAAGAAGATAAATTTAATATCACAGTGAGCTGTGGAATATCGTTTAGATCACAATGCAAAGATCACAAACACGCTCTTGTGGTCGCTGATGAAATGCTTTATTTAGCAAAAAATTCTGGTCGTAATTGTGTCAAATCCCAGCCTGAATGATTTCTTGGCTTCAAAGCCAATGTATTATCCGACAATAGATTATGATCGGTTTCCAAAAATTTGGTCAAATTTGAGCAAATTTTTTAATCTACCGCCTGTTATTCATATAGTTGGCACCAACGGCAAAGGTAGTGTTGGCAGATATTTGGCGATGATTTTGCAAAAAAGCGGCAAAAAAACTGCACATTTTACAAGCCCACATATTTTTGATTTTCGTGAGAGATTTTGGTTAGATGGGCGTTTGGTGAGCAATCAAGAATTGCAAAACGCTCATTTGAGATTACTAGATTATTTCAAACAAACAAATTTAGATCCGCAAATTTTGAGTTATTTTGAATGGGCTTGTTTATTGGCAGCTGAGCTTTTTAGCGGATTTGATGAGATTGTTTTAGAAGCAGGAGTTGGTGGGGAGTTTGATGGGACAAATGTGTTTGATAAAAAACTTAGTGTTTTTACGCCAATTGATTTAGATCATCAAAATTTGCTTGGTGATTCTTTAGAGCAGATTGCTACAACAAAGCTCAATTCTATGGATAAAATCGCTGTTTTAAATAATAAATTTACTTTATTAGATTTAGCTAAAAATATAGCCAAAAATAGAAATTGTAAGCTTATTATTGAAAGTGATGAATTGCCAAATTGTATTCAAAAATACGCTCAAAAATACGATTTGGCAGAGTTTTTAAGAGCAAATTTAAATCTAGCTTACAATGCCGCAAAAGTATTAAATATAATAAATTTAGATGAAATTATAAATAATCTTAGTGTTTTGGATTTGCGTGCTAGATTAGAAAAAATCCAACAAAATATCTGGGTAGATGTCGGACACAACGCTCATGCAGCCAAAGCTATAGCAAAATATTTCAAAAATCAAAAAATAAATTTAATATATAATGCTTTTGAAGATAAAGACGCAAAAAGCGTATTAACCACGCTCAAACCTATTTTGCAATCTGTTTTGATATATGATTATCCAAGCCATGATCGCAAACTTCTAACAAATAAAATTTCAAATTTAGCCTTAAATTTAGGTTTAAAATGTTACAATTTTGAGCGTATTGAGCCAAATAATGAGTATTTAGTGTTTGGCTCTTTTTTATTAGTAAGCCATTTTTTAAGGAATTATGTTTGAGAAATAAATTTATGATCACTATAACCGACTTAAATGGGTCTAAAAATTATATGTTAAGCACGGTTGTAAAAAAAGTGGTTTTTTATGTTATATTTTTGTTTTTATTTTTATTTGCTTTAAGTATGTTTTATATAGATTATCTTGGCAATAGAATGACTATTGTCCAAAATACACAAGCCAAATTACTCGCAGAAAACGATGTTTTGGAGAAAAAAATAGCCACAAGCAGGGCTGAATTTGAAGCTATTGAGGGTCAGATTGCAGAGCTTGAAGAGCAGTTCGGTTTGGACCAAAATGCTACTGGTGGTAGTTTGGTAAATCGTATTGTTACTGTATCTTTGACTGGAGCTGAAGAAAGAGCGATGTTTTCTCAAATCCCAAATGGTCCAGTCGTCCAAGAAAAGGGTATCACGGCACCTTTTGGCTGGAGAGATCACCCGATTTTATCAAGACAAGAATTTCACCCAGGACTTGATCTAAGAGCCGATATTGGCACACCTGTAAGAGCTCCAGCTGACGGAGTTGTTCAATATTTTGGACCAAGAAGTGGATATGGATATTTGTTAGAAATTCGTCATAATTATGGTTTTGCGACAAGATACGCACATTTAAGTAAAAAGAAAGTTTTTGAAGAAGGTGATTTTGTTAGAAAGGGTGATATTATTGCATATACAGGCAATACAGGGCTTAGCACAGGACCTCATTTGCATTATGAAGTTCGTTTTATCCAACGCCCACTAGATCCAAATAATTTCATCAAGTGGAATAGCAAAAACTATAATCAAATTTTTGAAAAGGAGCAAAAAATCCAATGGCAGTCTTTAATAAAAATGCTATCGAGTCCAGCGGACAAACAACGATAATAGCAAACGGCACTTATATTAAAGGAGAGTTTAAATTATCTTCTATTTTGCATATAGATGGAAGTATTGAAGGAGATGTATTCTCTGATAATGCTGTAATAATCGGCAAAAACGGAACAGTAAAAGGCACTATTACAGCTCAAAGAGTTGTTGTAAATGGACAATTTTTTGGAAATGTAAAAGCTGAATATCTAGAGCTATTAGAAGGTGGTGTTATTGTAGGCGATATAGCTACACAAAATCTTAGTATTGAAACAGGTGCTAAATTTAATGGAAAAAGCACTCTTTTAGATTCTCAAACGCCAGAACAAATAGAACTTAGAAATAATAAAGAAATGCTGGAAGTTGATGCAAGCGAGGATATTTGAATATCTAAGCTGCAAAAATGATACTGAAATTATTGTAGTAGATAATGCCAAAAGTGCATTATCTGCACAAAGTGTAGCTTCTTTTTTGGGCTTTGAGAGTTTTGTTTTACCTGATTTTAGAGCCCAAAAAAACGATGATCTTCGTGCTTTTAATAACGAACTTTTTGAAATCTCAGCAACTCTTAGCTCGTATTACAAAAGTAAAAATCCAAAAAAGCTTATTATTTCGCCTATTCGCACACTTCTAAATCCGCTTCCATCTCAAAAAAATTTACAAACCAAAACAATAAATTTGGGCGACAAAATCTCTTACGAAGAGCTAAAATTAAATTTAATCAATTTTGGCTATGAGATAGTTGATATTGTCCAAGAAAAAGGCGAAGCTAGAATTAGTGGCGATATAATTGATATTTTTAGTATTTCAGATGATGAGCCAGTAAGAATTTTGCTTGATTTTGATGAGATTAATAGTATCAAAAAATTTAATCCAGCCACGCAAAAATCGTATCAAATAGAGTGTGATAAAGTTGAAATTACTCCGTTTTTGTCGGCTTTGAGCCAAAAAGAATTTGATGAGCTAAACGACAAAATATCATCATTTCAAAGCGATGCTTTGATTAAAGATATTAATGCTTTTGGTTTTTGGCTTATTGATGGATTTGAGAATTATCTTATTAAATTTAAATGTATTTTGGCTGAAAATATCAATAAAAAATGAATTTGATGACAATCAAGATTTAAGTATTTTAGATACTATAGCCCTAATGCCAGAGCCAAAAATTTGGCAGGATTTGCAAACATCGATTTCGCCATCGTTTTTTACACTTCATAAAAACAAAAAAATAACTATTTTAAGCTCTACACAAAGTAGTTTTGATGCTTTAAATTTGGGCAAATTTAATAATATAAATTTAAATCTTAGCCCATACATTGTAAATTTAATTAGCGATGATGAGATTATAATTTCACTTAATCAATTTAGCAAAAAAACTAAGCACAAAAAAGCAAGTTTGGTCATAGATGAGCTAAATATTGGCGATTTTGTCGTGCATGAAGATTATGGTATAGGCAAATTTAACGGACTCGAATTAATCACAGTCTTGGGATACAAAAGAGAATTTGTAACCATAATCTACCAAAACAATGACAAATTATTATTGCCAACTGAGCATTTAAACAAAATTGATCGCTATATTGCTGGAAGTGGCGCTATAGTAAGCTTAGATAGGCTTGGCAAAGCTAGTTTTTCAAAGCTCAAAGAAAAAGTTAGAGAAAAATTATTTGCCATAGCAAATAGCATTATTTCCACAGCTGCAAAAAGAGAGTTAATTAATGCAATTAAATTTAATCTAGATAAAGATTATGAAAAATTTAGATTTGAAGCTGGTTTTGTTTATACAGACGACCAAGAAAAAGCTGTGAGCGAAATTTGCTTTGATTTGCAAAGCGGCAAAGTCATGGATAGACTTTTAAGCGGAGATGTTGGATTTGGCAAAACTGAAGTGGCGATGAATGCCGTATATATGTGTGTCAAAAGTGGTTTTCAGGCGTTTTTTTTCGTTCCGACAACTTTGCTTAGCTCACAGCACTATGCTACTTTAAAAAATCGCTTAAATTCATTTGGTGTAACAGTTTTTCGCTATGATAGATTTAGCTCTACTAAAGAAAAATCAGATCTAAAAAAAGCAATCACCGACAAAAAGCCTTTTGTAGTAGTCGGCACACATGCACTTTTGGGATTGGAGCCATCAAATTTGGGCTTAATTATCATTGATGAAGAGCATAAATTTGGCGTAAAACAAAAAGAAAAACTAAAACAAATCAGCCAAAATTCGCATATCTTAGCTATGTCTGCCACACCAATTCCAAGAAGTCTAAATATGGCTCTAAGCAAGGTTAAATCATATTCAGTCCTTATGACACCACCGCTTGATAGATTAGATATTCGCTCATTTGTCAAAATTTACGATGAAAATTTAATCAAAGAAGCGATTTTGCGTGAAATTAGGCGAAAAGGGCAGGTTTTTTATGTGCATAATCTTATTAGCGACATTCAAATGGTCGCAAAAGATTTGCAAAGCTTAATTCCAAATATTAAAATTTTGATTTTGCATTCTAAAATTGATGCTAAAACTACTGAAGATGAAGTTATGAAGTTTGCAAATGGATATTATGATGTGCTGTTATGCACAAGCATAGTTGAGAGCGGTATTCATCTGCCAAATGTAAATACAATCATCATCGATAGTGCGAATAAATTTGGTATGGCTGATCTTCATCAACTTCGTGGTAGAGTGGGGCGATCTAATAGACAAGGATATTGCTATTTTCTAGTAGATGATGAAAATTTAAGTGACAATGCCAAAAAACGACTTGTCGCATTAGAGAGCAATTCATTTTTAGGAAGTGGAGCAGTTTTGGCCTACCACGACCTTGAAATTAGAGGTGGCGGAAATTTACTCGGAGTAGATCAAAGCGGACATATCGAAGCTATCGGATATAGTTTGTATCTAAAAATGCTCGAAGACGAAATAAACAGGCTCTTAAATCAAAAATCAGAGCAAAAAGAATTAGAAATCAAGCTTAATATTAATGCATTTTTAAATAGTGAGCTTATAAACGAAGATCGCTTAAGACTTGAGCTTTATAGACGCCTTAGCAAGTGCGAGAGCGTAAATGAAGTCTATGAAATCGGCTCAGAAATCGAAGATAGATTTGGCAGACTTGATATTTATACTAAGCAGTTTTTAGATTTGATTATCATAAAAATACTTGCGATTAATAAAGATTTTGTTTTAATCAGTAATTTTGAGCAAAATATCTCACTTAGAAAAGCAAATGGCGAGAATTTGATTCTCAAAAGTCCAAGCAAAGATAGTGATGATATAATTGCTTCATTACTTGAATTTCTAAGGAAAAAATGATGAATTTTGATAAAGACAAAGCCGCTATTGTTAGACATGGGAAATTAAAGCCAGTTTGTGATGATGAACTCCAAATTACAAATTTATCAAATTTGATCTCTCTAAATACCCAAAAACAAGCACTTTTAGATAATACTATTCGTTTTTTACAAAACAAACCTGCCAATCACGCACTTTTGTGGGGAGAAATGGGGTGTGGCAAATCAAGTTTGGTTAGGGCTGTATTTTGCGAATATATGCACGAAAATTTACGCCTTGTTGAGATTAGTAAATTTGAACTTGAAAATTTGTATGATATTTTGGAGATTTTAAGAGACAAAAAGCATTATAAATTTATCGTTTTTTGTGATGATTTTTCTTTTGAGATGGGCGATAAAGCTGTAAGTGAGCTAAAAAGACTACTTGAAGGAAGTATCCAAAAACCACCAAACAATGTGTTATTTTATGCTACTTCAAACCGCAAACATTTCATCAAAGCCCAGAAAAACGATGAAAATTTTTTGATTGAAAGAGAAAATTCAAGAGACAATCTTTCTTTAGCCGATAGATTTGGGCTTATAATTAGTTTTTATGAGTTTGAATTTAGCGAGTATTTAAGCGTGATTGACGAGCTTTTTGGCGAAGTCAAAGACAAAGAAAAATTGCACAACGAAGCTAGAGCTTTTGCTGATAGCAAGGGTGTTAGAAGCCCTAGAAGTGCTATTCATTTTTTCAATATCTACAAGGACAAATTTGCAAAGTGAAGATTTGTTTTTAGCACTTGATAATGTGGTTAAATTTGATTTTTCCAAAAATCCATTTTGGTGGCCAAATACGGGCAAATTTGAAGTCATAGTTGGCGCAATTTTAGTTCAAAATACAAATTGGAAAAATGCCGAACTTGCGTTAGAAAATTTACGCAAATTTGGGCTTTTGGATTTAGAAAAAATTGCAAATTTAAACCTAGAAAATTTAGCTAATATCATCAAACCAAGCGGATTTTATAACCAAAAAGCAAAAAGATTAAATTTGCTTTGCAATGCTATTTTATCGGAATTTAGCAACTTTGAGAGCTTTAAATTTAGTGTCAGCCGTGAGTGGCTGATTTCCCAAAAAGGTATTGGGCTTGAGACTTGCGATGCGATTTTGTGTTACGGGTGTGGGCGAGAGATTATGGTTTGTGATAAATACACAGCAAATTTGCTTAGATTTTTAGGATATGAGTTTGAAAGCTACGAAGAAATGCAAGAATGGCTACAAAGCATTGATATGAGCGAAATTTGGCAAATTTATCCAAATATGAGCGAGAATGAAATTTTTGCAAGATTTCACGGGATTATAGTAGAGTTTTGCAAAGAGCATTTTAAAAATGGTAAATTTGATCAAATAGCCAAAAATATACTTTTAGAACTATAAATTTAAATTTATCTTAAATAAATTTATTAATTAAATAATTTTAATATAAAATTTCACCACAAAATATGAAATATCCATAATATACCGATTTTTCAATACTTTTTTTGTTTTTTTTTTTTTAAAAAACTTAAAGTTAATATAATTTAAATAGGTATATAATAACGATAACTTTTTTATAAGGAGAAATTATGGCCAAACGCAAAGAACACGATTTTATCGGCGAATTAGAAATCGCTGATGATGTGTATTATGGTGTCCAAACTTTTAGGGCTGTTGAAAATTTTGACATTACACACGAAAAATTGTCAAATTTCCCGCATTTCATCAGAGCTTTAGCACAAGTCAAAAAAGCTGCAGCATTAGCAAATTACGAGCTTGGTTTGCTTGATGAAAAAATCAAAAATGCGATTTGTTTGGCTTGCGATAAAGTAGCAGCTGGTAAATACAACGATCAATTTGTCGTTGATATGATACAAGGCGGAGCAGGAACAAGCACAAATATGAATGCAAATGAAGTTATTGCCAATGTCGCTTTGGAGATTTTGGGTCATAAAAAAGGCGAATATCAATATTGCCACCCAAATGATCATGTAAATTTATCCCAAAGCACAAATGACGCATATCCTACAGCTCTTAGAGTTGCTTTGTTTGAAAGACTTAGTGAGTTGATGGGTGAAATGCTAGTTTTAAGAGATAGCTTTTCAAATAAATCAAAAGAATTTAAAGATGTCCTAAAAATGGGTCGCACTCAGCTTCAAGACGCTGTTCCTATGACTTTGGGACAAGAATTTAGAACTTTTGCTGTAATGCTTGGCGAAGATATAGAAAGAGTAGGCGAAGCAAGAAGTTTAGTGAGAGAAATAAATCTTGGTGGCACAGCAATTGGCACTGGTATTAATACTCACCCAGATTATCCAAAAGTAGTAGAGAAAAAACTCCAAGAAGTAACAGGCAGACCATTTATCACAGCAGGTGATCTTATAGAAGCCACTCAAGATACTGGTGCTTATGTGCAAATTTCAGGCGTATTAAAAAGAGTTTGCACCAAACTTAGCAAAATTTGCAATGACCTAAGACTTCTTTCAAGCGGTCCAAGATGTGGCTTAAATGAAATAAATTTACCAAAAATGCAGCCAGGTAGCTCAATAATGCCGGGCAAAGTAAATCCAGTAATCCCAGAAGTGGTAAATCAAGTATGCTACGCTGTAATTGGCAATGACATTACAGTAACTCTAGCTTGCGAGGGCGGACAACTTCAATTAAATGTATTTGAGCCAGTGGTCGCTTATAGTTTGTTTAATTCAATAGCTATGCTCAAACGAGCTTGCCGCACTTTGGCGACAAAATGCGTAGATGGTATCACAGCCAACGAAGAAATTTGCAAAAATTTCGTTTATAATTCGATTGGTATTGTTACTGCATTTAATCCATATATCGGATACGAAAATAGTGCAAGTATTGCCAAAGAAGCACTTGAAAGTGGAAAAAGTGTATCAGAGATCGCTATCAAAAGAAAGCTTTTAACTCAAGCTCAAATCAATGATATTTTAAGACCTGATAAAATGCTTAATCCGCATATGACTAAAGAAGATACGAAAAAAGTTAAAGCAGCAAAAAAATGATTGATTTTTCGCTTTTTAGTTATTTTTGGCGAGATTTGATTTTGCTTCATTGCGACATACAATCAAGTATGTCTCATTTCGCAAAACCTACACAACGCCAAAAATATTCTAAAAATCAAGAAAATCAATATTTGAGAAATATTTTTATCTCAAAAATTAAAAAAGTTTTGTTTTTTGGTTTTTGTTTAAATTTTTGGCGAAATTTGGTTTTTTATAAATTAAATTTACTCACAAATACGGCAAATTTAGTTCAAATTTGCCGTAAATTTGGGCTAAATTTGATTAAATTTTATGATTTTGCAATGCAAATAAATTTAATCAACAAATTTAAATTAAATTCCGCAAATTTGCGGTTTTGAAAGGAAATTTATGGATCTACATTTGATTTTAGAAATTATCGTGCTTTTGGGTGCGATTTTCTTAGGTGTTCGTCTTGGCGGTATGGCTATTGGCTATACAGGTGGTCTTGGCGTGGTGGTGCTAACCTTATGTTTGGGGCTTAAAGCTGGTCAAATCCCTTGGGATGTAATTTTGATTATTATGTCTGTAATTGCGTGCATTACAGCACTTCAAGTATCAAGAGGACTTGATTATTTAGTTCAAGTGGCTGAAAAAATACTAAGGAGCAATCCAAAATATATCAACTATCTTGCTCCGACAGTTACTTATTTTCTTACTATTCTAGCAGGGACTGGACATACTGCGTTTTCAATGATACCTGTTATTGTAGAAGTCGCAAAAGGTCAAAAAATCCGTCCAGCAGTCCCGCTCTCAATTGCTGTTCCAGCGTCTCAAATCGCAATCACAGCAAGTCCAGTTTCAGCTGCAGTTGTATTTATGGCTGGGGATCTTGCACTTGGCGGACTTGGCATTAGCTATCCTTTGCTTTTGGCAATTTGGATACCAACTAGCTTTTTGGGTTGTATGGTAACTGCGTTTATAGTCTCTAAATTTGCTAAACTTGATCTTGAAAAAGATCCTGTTTATATCAAAAGAGTAGCAAACGGCGAAGTAAAACCTGTAGCTGAAGTTAGTTATGAAGAGCTTCCAAAACAAGCAAAAACTTCTGTTTTGATTTTTATACTTGGTGTTTTGGCTGTGGTTTTGTATGCAACTGCAATTAGCCCGAGTGTAGGACTTATAGAAAATGTCAAATTACCAAGAGACGGAGCGATTATGAGCTTTATGCTTACAATTGCTGCAATTATTGTTTTGGTGTGCAAAATTGATGTGAGCAAACTTTATAGCACAAGCACATTTAAAAGCGGAATGAACGCTTGCGTGTGTGTTTTGGGTGTGGCGTGGCTTGGAGATACTTTTGTATCAAATCATGTTGATGCGATTAAAACATTTTCATCTAGCGTGATTGAGCAATACCCAGGACTTTTGGCTGTGATTTTATTTTTTGCTAGTGCATTGCTTTATTCACAAGCTGCTACTGCGAAAGCGATTATTCCGACAGTTATTGCAGCCCTTGCACTCAAAGAAAATCCAGATCTAGCTTATATAGTTGTGGCTTCTTTCCCTGCAGTTTCTGCTTTGTTCGTGCTTCCTACATATCCAACGCTACTTGGTGCAGTTCAAATGGACGACACAGGCTCGACTAGAATTGGTCAGTATATTTTCAACCACCCATTTTTAGTCCCAGGAGCTTTGGCTATTGCGTTTTCAGTCGCATTTGGCTTTATTGTAGCACCAGTATTTTTATAAAATTTATCCGCCCAAAAGGGCGGATAAATTTATTCAATAATAAAAAAAGATTTTTAATTCAAACTTAAATATTAAATAAGTCAAATTTAGATAATATACAAGCTAAGTATTTCTAAAAAAGGAAGCAAAATGAAAATTAAATTTAGTCTTATAGCCGCTGCTGTGATAATCGCACCAAATTTAGCACTTGGAGATGCCAATAAATCTATAGCAGAAACTAGACTTGACCAAAGTCAATTAGTAAATTTAACTCAAGATTTACTAAGCGATAGAGTAATTACAACCTTTAAACGCTCAGATGATTGGGAAATTTTTGCAAACGGTGGTGGAAGTGTCTTGAAACTAAATTCTGGCTCACATATCAATCACAAAGGTGCAAATGCAAATTTAGGTCTTGGTAAGAGTTTTGATGATTTGAGTTTTGGACTTGCTTTTGAGTATGGTTATTCTAGATTTGATAGCAAAGTAGGAAATACAGAAGCCAAAGGCAATTCGTCATTAATGGGCGGAGCAATTTTTGCAAAATATATTTCAGATGAAAAATACTACACAAACGCAAGTTTTCACATGGGCAAAATCAAAACAGATCACGAAAGCAAAACTACTTCAGAAGCATTTGATACAAGCTCAAATTATTATGCTGTTGATTTAGGTGGTGGGAAAATATTTGATTTTACCAAAACCGCACATTTTGATTTGTATGCGAAATATTTGTTTTCATTAGTAGATTCTGATGAGACGATTTCTTTTAATGGTGATGCGATTAAATTTCACTCGCTAAGCTCTCATAGATTAAAAGCTGGATTTGAATTCAACAAGGCTTTAAGAAGCGGATTTAATAAAGACAGAGGCTTATTTTACGCAGGAGCTGCTTTCCAATACGAATTTGCCAACAAAGCACAAGTTAATATAGGTCCAAACGAAGCTCCAAGACCACATTTAGAAGGTGGGACTGTGGTAGGAGATTTGGGCTGGAGAATAAATCTTTCGAAATCAACAGCGTTTGATATAGGCGGCAAAGCCTATATAGGCAAAGCCAGAGGCGGTGCTGCAAACGCAGGATTAATTATTAAATTTTAATTTTTTTTGTGTGTAAATTTGCAAATTTACACACAAACTTTTATGTATAAATTTCTGCAAATTTTAAAATGATTTATTGTAAATTTAAGCCAAATTTAGTGTGAATTTAATCAAATTTGAGTAATAACTTCACAAATTTAGAATAAATTTGATTTTTTGCCCTTGTTTTGTGGGATTTAATCAAACTTAACTAAAAAATTGATATAATCTTAGAATTTTTTATAAAAGGTAGAGTTTATGAAGAAACTAAACGGCTCACAGATGATTATTGAGGCTTTAAATTTAGAAGGCGTAAATGTCGTTTTTGGCTATCCGGGCGGAGCGGCGTTAAATATTTATGATGAGATATACAAACAAAACAAATTTACTCACATTCTCACACGCCACGAACAAGCAGCTGTTCATGCGGCTGACGGATATGCTAGAGCTAGTGGCAAAGTCGGTGTAGCCTTAGTAACTAGTGGTCCAGGATTTACAAATGCAGTTACGGGCATAGCTACAGCTTATGCTGATTCTATTCCGCTTATTTTAATTTCAGCCCAAGTAGGCACTCCACTTATCGGCTCTGACGCATTTCAAGAAATCGATGCTGTGGGTATTTCAAGACCTTGCGTGAAGCATAATTATTTGGTAAAAGACATAAATGAACTCCCAAGAATCCTAAAAGAAGCTTTTTATATCGCAAGATCAGGCAGACCAGGTCCTGTGCATATAGATATTCCAAAAGACATCACAGCCGCAGTTGCTAATTTTGAATATCCAAAAGAAATCAATATGCCAACTTATAAGCCTACTATTAAAGGACATGCTTATCAAATCAAAAAAGCTTGTGAAGCTATCAAAAACTCACAAAAACCTATAGTTTATATAGGTGGCGGGGCTGTTAGCTCTGGAGCTAGTGAAGAAATTAGAAAATTTATTAAAAACAACAAAATTCCAGCTATTATGACTTTAATGGCACTCGGAGTTATTGATAGCAAAGATCCATTAAGCTTAGGAATGGTCGGGATGCACGGCAGTTACGCTGCAAATATGGCTCTTAGCCAAACTGATTTGATAATTTGCTTTGGTGCTAGATTTGATGATAGAGTTACTGGAAATTTAAATGAATTTGCCAAAAATGCAAAAGTAATTCATGTAGATATAGATCCAAGCAGTATTGGCAAAATAGTAAGCGTGGATTATCCAATAGTTGGCGATCTCAAAAGCGTAGTAACCGATATAAATGCCAAACTTTTGGTCCAAAATGACAATTTCAAAGATTGGCGAAATCAAATTGAGATATTCAAAAAACTCCACCCGCTCGGCTTTAAAGATAATGCAAAAGTCATCAAACCACAATGGGTAGTAAGCGAAACTGCCAAAATCGTAGGAGATGAAGCGATAATCGCTACAGATGTCGGCCAACACCAAATGTGGGTAGCGCAATTTTATCCATTTAATCGCCCTAGACAGCTTTTGACAAGTGGCGGACTCGGGACAATGGGATTTGGACTTCCTGCTGCACAAGGAGCTAGTCATACTTGTGATGACAAAAAAACACCAGTTGTCGCATTTAGTGGGGATGGTGGATTTTTGATGAATATACAAGAATTGATGACACTAAAAGCTACAAACAAAAGAGTAATAAATATAGTTATGAATAACAATTTCTTAGGAATGGTTCGCCAATGGCAAACTTCATTTTATGAAAAAAGATATTCTCAAACCGATCTTAGCTCTCAGCCTGATTTTGCCAAGATTGCAGAAGGTTTTGGGGCTTTAGGATTTAGTGTTAGCACTAAAGATGAGTTTAAAAAAGCACTCAAAAAAGCACTTGCTAGTGATAAAACAAGCGTAATTGAAGTCAAAGTTGATAGATTTGAAAATGTATTACCTATGGTTCCAGCTGGTGCTGCTATTTATAATATGATGTTGGAGTAAGAAATGAGAAGAGTTTTATCTGTAATTGTTTTAAATGAACATGGGGTTTTGAGCCGAATTTCTGGGCTTTTTTCTGGTCGTGGATACAATATTGACTCTCTTACTGTTGCTCCTGTGCCTGAGAGTGAATTTTCTAGAGTTACGATCGTAACAAGTGGTGATGCAAAAGTGATGGAACAAATCATCAAACAACTCCATAAATTGATACCAACTTACAAAGTAATTGATAGTGGTGAGTTTGTTGTGAGAGAAATGGTGCTTATAAAAATATCTCTAAAAG
>JAGAZK010000031.1 GCA_017940085.1 Campylobacter sp. | reverse complement strand
TGATTAAATTTAATCCTTTATAATATTAATTCGTGCAAAAACATCGTCTAAAGTTTTGAAAATTTTATCTTCTCCGAGCAAATTTTTAAGGGAAATTAGCTTTTGTTTTTCGTTTGCGACTAAATAAATTTTAACTTTTTGTTCAAGTTTGATTAAAATTTCATCTTCTAGTGCGTAAATACCAGTAAGATCGACAAATTTCATCGATGAAATATCTATGATGATAGTTTTGTAGTTTATATCTGCGATCGCATTTGCTAATTTTGAGCTAGAACCAAAGAAAAATGCACCTTTTATACTCACAACCATAGCTCCGTCTTTTTCGTATGCTTTGACTTTGGCTATTTTATTGACTTGATAAATTAGAGCCAAAGACGCACAAACCACGCCAACTCCCACAGCAAATATCAAATCTACAAAAACAGTCAGCAAAAATACAAGTATCATTATGCTTAAATCTATTCTTGGGGCGGTTTTTAGCTCTTTTAAAAGCCTATAATCCAAAATATCAAGCCCAACTTTGATTAATATCCCAGACAGCACACATACAGGCACGAAATATACATATTTTGAAAGTGATAAAAGCACAGCTACTAAAAACATAGAACTCATCACGCCAGAAAGCCTTGAATTGCCACCGACTTTTATGTTTGTAACCGTTCGCATCGTAGCTCCAGCCCCAACAAGTCCGCCAAAAAATCCGCAAATTGAGTTTCCAATGCCTTGCCCGATTAATTCTCTATTTGAATTGTGCTTAGTTTTGGTTAGAGAATCAGCCACCAAAGAAGTAAGAAGCGAATCTATAGCTCCAAGCAAAGACAAAGTCAAAGCATAAGTGAGAATAACCGTGATTTGAGCAAAATTAATATCAGGAATAGTGAAATTTGGAAGTCCTGTAGGAATATCGCCTATGACTTTGACATCTAAATTTAATAAATAAGAAGCAACAGATAAAATAATCAAAGCAAGAAGTGGCGAAGGGATAAAATATGATATTTTTTTAGGTGTAAGATAAATAATTCCCAACGCACAAAGCCCAAGTATCATAGCATGGAAATTGATTGCAATATTTGGAAAACTAATAATGGCATCAATTGTGCCTTTTGAACTAGCTCCGCCTAAAAGTGGCGAAATTTGAAGCAAAATAATAATTACTCCAATCCCGTTCATAAATCCAGAAATCACAGGATATGGTATGAATTGTATGAGTTTGCCTACTCTACAAACTCCAAGTAATATCTGAAAAATCCCAGCCAAAATAAACACAGAAGCAATCAATGTCATATCTCCATTAAGTGCTACAACCACACTTGCTGTTACGACTGTCATCGGTCCTGTAGGACCTGAAATTTGAGTTTTGGTGCCTCCAAAAACTGCAGCAAAAAAACTAAGCAAAATAGCACCATAAAGTCCAGCAGCAGCACCAAGCCCACTTGCAATACCAAATGCTAAACAAAGCGGCAAAGCCACAACACCAGCTGTCAAACCACCAGCAATATCGCCTTTTATATTCAAATTTAATCCTTAAAAAAAGTGTTTAATTGTATCTTTTTAGGCTTTAAAAGTCTATAAAATTGATATTTATATTATTTTTAAAATTTGTTGATAAAATAAAAATTATCAAAAAATTAGCATTAAATTTAGGTATTTTATGACAAAAAAAATGACGCTTTTCGGACTTGCTTTGCCGATATTTTTGGATATGATGCTTAGAACTATGACGATGATAATAAATACTTATATGGTCTCTCAAGTAAGCGTTTATTTAGTCGGTGCAATGGCAGCTGGAAATCAAATTTTTAATCTTTTTATCACAATTTTCAATTTTTTAGGGATTGGGTGCAGTATTGTGGTGGCTCAAAGTCTTGGAGCAAAAAATTCAAACCTAGCCCTAAGAGCAATCCATATTAGTATTACATTTAACGCATTTTTAGGGCTTTTAAGCACAGCTGTGATTTTTTTATTTACACGCACTGCACTTGAGATTTTGCAAATCCCAGAAGATATTATGCAAGATAGTTATGAATATTTGCATTATATGAGCTTGGCTTTGTTTATTGCGGGGATTGGCGTAGTAATGGCAGCAATAATTCGGGTCAAAAATCACGCTAAAAGCATAGTTTTGGTATCTTGTTTAGTAAATTTGTGCGTAATTATCGGCAATGCCATAGCTTTGGGTTTTATTGGCGGGGTAAATCACGGCTTAAAAGGCGTAGCCATTAGCTCGATTTTGGCTCAATCTTTGGGACTAATTTGTCTTAGTTTTGTGATGATAAAAACCGCAAAAGTGCATATTCATATAGGATTATTTTTTAAATTTACTTGGGAAATATTTAGCAAAATCCTAAAAGTGGGGCTTCCAAGTGCTGGAGAAAATTTGCTTTGGATTGCTCAATATATGGTCGCATTTTCGTTTGTAGCTATGCTAGGATCTGCAAGTCTTAGTGTCCAAGCAATTTATTTTCAAATCTCAATTTTTATTTTTATGGCAAGTTCGTCAATAGCAATGGCAACTGAAGTTATAATCGGACATTTAGTTGGAGCTAGTAAATTTAATGCAGCGTATTTACGGGCATTTCGTGGATTAAAAATCGGCATAGCTATCACTTGGTGTGTTTTGGCTGTATTTTTCCTAGCAAGAGAGCAAATAATGAGTGCGTTAAATTTAAGCGATGATATAAAAGAGATTATGAGACCATTATTTTGGCTATCTTTGGTGCTAGAAAGTGGTAGGGGATTTAATATCATAATGGTTAGCTCACTTAGAGCCAGTGGTGATGCGAGATTTCCATTTATCACAGGAGCTATTTTTATGTGGGGCGTGAGTTTGCCTGTGGGATATATTTTGGGGATTGTTTTAGGATACGGGATTGTCGGTGTTTGGGCTGGATTTTGTTGTGATGAATGGCTAAGAGCCATTTGTAATACTTGGCGTTGGCAAAGCAAAAAATGGACAACAAAAAAACTTGTATAAATTTCAAAAATTTCACTATCGCAATAAATCGCAAAAAAGTTAAATATTTGCGTCTAAAAGTAAATCAAGAGTGTGAGATTTCTCTAAGTGTGCCATTAAGAGCAAATTTAAATCAAATTTATGATTTTCTAGCCAAAAATGAAATTTGGCTAGAAAAAGCATTGATTAAATTTAAAAAACTTGATAATAAAATTAGTTTTAAAGGCAAAAAATTTGATTTAGTTATTGATAAAAACGCTAAATTTATTC
>JAGAZK010000004.1 GCA_017940085.1 Campylobacter sp. | reverse complement strand
TTTTTCATCTTTTAAATCATCTATGCTTTTTATAGTTTTGACACCAAATTTATCTCTTAAGCGATTTATTTCTAAATTATTGTGTATTAGCTCACCTATACTAGCGGCTCCAATTGATTTTTGGGCGATTTTGACAGCTCTTTTGACACCAAAACAAAATCCGCAATTTTTAGCAATTTCAATTTTCAATTTTGGCTCCAAGTTGTTTTAAAAAGTGAGTAAATTTAGGAAAAGAAGTGGCTATAAATTCGCTTTTTTGTATATCCATGCCGCATTTTAAGCCTAAAATCGCAAAACTCATTGCAATTCTGTGATCGCCAAAGCTATCAATCACAGCAAATTTAGGCTCACCGCCTGTAATCTCAAAACCATCTTCAAGCTCTTTTGCTTTTATGCCACATTTTTTTAGTCCATTTACCATTACAGCGATTCTATCGCTTTCTTTGACTCTTAGTTCTTTGGCATTTTTTAAAATACTTGTGCCTTTTGCACTCGCAAAAGCAATAGCAAGTGCTGGAGCTTCGTCTATTAGCCAAGAAATATTTTGAGATACTTCTACGGCTTTTAAATCGCTTCCTTCTACGCAAATATCGCCTATACTTTCGAAACTTTCATTTGTGATTTTGTATGAAATTTTCGCACCCATTTTTTCTAAAATTTTAAAAGCCTCAATGCGAGTTGGATTTAATAAGACATTTTTTAGCGTGATTTTTGCACTTTTTGTAATAGCAGCTGCTACAGCAAAGAAAAAACAAGAGCTTGGATCATTTGGAACTATCATTTTGAGTGGTTTGAGTGGTTTTTTGAGTGGTTTGATGATTAAATTTAATCCATTTTTTGTGATTTTTGCACCCATTTTTTGGAGCATTATTTCGCTGTGATTTCTGCTAAGTTCAATTTCGCTAAATTTACCACCATTTCCTAAAAGACCTGCTAAAATCATAGCTGTTTTGACTTGGGCTGAAGGAATTTGGCTTTTAAATTTAAAATATTTGAGTTTTTTGCCTTTGATTGCGATAGGGGCTTTGTTTGCATTTTCGCGTCCGTAAATTTTGGCTCCTATTTGCTTGAGTGGGGCTGAAATTCTTTGCATTGGTCTTTGATTTAGATATTCATCTCCGCTTAATACAAAAAATCCATCACTTGCAGCAAGTAAGCCCATAAAAATTCGCATTGCTGTGCCAGAATTTCCACAATCTAAAATTGAATTTGGCGAAATAATTTGTTTTGGTGGGGTAATTTTGATTAAATTTCCATTTTGTTCTACTTTTGCACCAAGCTTAGTAATGATTTTTAGCGAATTTAAAGTGTCTTCGGCTTCTAAATAATCATAAATTTCGCTAGTTTTATCTGATAAAAGCGAGAAAATCGCACAGCGATGACTGATTGATTTATCGCTAGATATTTTTTCAAACTCTTCATCAAAAGGCTTAGAAATCGGCTGTATTTTCATCTCAGACCAATATTTAAATTTGTTTTTAGAGTATCTAAAATTTGATCCATAATTTGAGCTATTTCTTCATCTTGGAGAGTTTTATTATCATCTTGAAATGCAAATTTTAAAGTCAAGCTAATATTGTTGCCAAGAGATTTATCTTCATAAATATCAATAGGTAAAAATTCTTTTAAAATATTGATTTTGAGATCATCTATGCAAGATCTAATTTGAAAATAAGCCAAATTTTTTGGCACAATCAAACTTAAATCTCTACTAATGCTTGGGAATTTTGAGTATTCTTTTGCGATAGCATCTTCAAAAATAATTTTATCAAAATCTAGCTCACAAACATAAGTTTTTGGCAAATCTCTTTTTAGCCCAATGCTTAAATTTAATCTACCCAAAAAGCCTATTTTTTTGCCATTTTGGTAAATGTCTGCTTGTTCAAATTCGCTTAGAAATTTATTTTTGGTGCTTTTTTTGAGTTCAAATTTACCTAAAATATTTTGAAGCAATCCTGCAAAATAAAAGAAATTTACTTCTTGCGGTTTGGCTGTATTTAGCAAACTTGGCTCATTTTGTAATCCGCTTACTAAAAATCCAAATTTTGAGCTTTGGGTGCCAGTTTTGTCAAAAACTTCGCCGTATTCAAATAATTTAATTGATTTTTTAGAATTTTTGACATTTCTTTCACTTGAGTTTAATAAATGATTTATCAAAGTTGGTTTAAGCACGGATAATTCATTGCTAATAGGATTTAAAATCTCTACTTCACACAAATCAAATCCGAGATTTTCAAGCTCACTTGGATTATCAAATACATAATGAACGCACTCAAAAAAGCCATTGGCTGCGGCTTTTAGCCTTAAATTTTTGGCGTTTTTATATTTGAAATAGGTCTGATTTAATCTAGATTTTTCTTCAAAAATAAGCGGTTTGGCTTTGATATTATTAATCCCAGTAATTCGCACTATTTCTTCGCAAATATCTTGAATGCCATTAATATCATGGCGATATGGCGGGACTTTTGCAATAATTTGATTTTGATCCCCGCTAAAACTAAGATTAAAGCCTAGTTTTTTTAAGATATTTGCAATATCGTTTTTGGATATTTCTTCGCCGACTACACTACTAACGCTATTGTTTTTTATACAGCTAAAATTTATAGTTTTTGGTTGGATTTCGTTTATGAGTGTTTGTTTGCCAGAATATACAGCAATGTCGTCTTTGTTTTCAAAAAATTTATCAAAAAGCAAATTTGAACCAAATTCAATATCTGGCTCACTTCCTCTAGTAGTTCTGTAAGATAAATCATCTTTTGGCATAGATTTATCTTCGCAAATCGCAATACTTACAGCCACAGGATCACAGTAACTTGCTTCGATGAGAACTAAATTTGACTTATCATCTGGCATTATTTTTTTGTTTTGATAAACCCCAGCCACACCTAAAGATTTTTTATCCAAAAAAATCTCACAAGCACCGCTTTTAAGTTCTTTTATATCAAAAGTTATTTTTTGCTCGTTTGAATTGAGTTTGGCATAATCATAAGCTCTAAAAATCACCCCAGTTTCATAAGTAGCGTAATCTAGAGCTTTTTGGATTTGATTTTTTGATTCTAAATTTATAAAAGCTAATCTTAGATTGGTCTTTAGATCCAAATTTAGTGGGCTTTTTAGTTCTATGGCTTTGTATAAAAATGATGATTTGAGCTTTGTGGTGGCATGGAGAGCAAAAATCTTACCGATACCTAAATTTGTATTGTCTTTTTCTTTTGTGTTAATTTTTTTGAGCTCAATATTAAATCCAGCACTCAAATCTCTTGCTACGCCAAAAATACTAAGACAATCGCCCCTGTTTGGAGTAAGCTCAATCTCAATAATATCATCACTAAAAATATCATAATCTCTAAGTTCTTTACCCAAAACTAGCTTACCGATACTTTCATCTAAAATCATAATGCCATCATTGATTTTTGGCAAACCTAGCTCACTTGAAGAGCATAGCATTCCGCTACTTTCTACGCCCCTAAGCTTGGCTTTTTTGATCTCAAGTCTATTTGGCATAACCGCACCCACCAAAGCACAAGCTACAAATTGACCCTCAGCTACATTTGGCGCACCACAGACTATTTGGAGTAAATTTTCTAAGCCGACATTTACTTCGCAAACATGCAAATGATCGCTATTTTCGTGAGCTTTGCAAGATTCTACTTTAGCGACAACTATTTTTGGTGGGAGTGAAATTTTTTGATGACTATCTACTTCAAGCCCGATTGAATTTAACTTCTCGCAAATTTGCTCACCGCTAAATTCAGACAAATCTATATATTCATTTAGCCAATTTTTACTTATTATCATTTGAATTGCTCCAATAATCTAATATCACCTTCAAACAAACTTCTAAGATCAGGAACTCTATGAAGTAGCATGGCAAATCTCTCAACTCCAAGCCCAAAAGCATATCCGCTTACATTTTCGCTATATCCGACTGATTTGAATACATTTGAATGCACGACTCCGCTTCCTAAAACTTCTAGCCATCCAGTTTGTTTGCAAACTCTAC
>JAGAZK010000030.1 GCA_017940085.1 Campylobacter sp. | reverse complement strand
CTTGATAACATCACCTTTTTTGGATCCTATGATAAACTCAGTCGGAAAATTTGGATCATCTTGCGAAATTAGCATTTTTTGGGTCAATTTTAATTCAGATTTTCTGACATCTTTGTATTCTTTGGTGGCTTGTAATTTCGTCAAATGCAATAAATAATCCTTTTTAACCGCATTTTTTGCTTGAGCGAAATCCAAAATTTTATCATCTTCACCTCTATAAAGATCTTTGTTGTCAGCATAATAATCTTCTAAAGCACTATCATCTACGCTTTGTTTAGAAGCTTGTATAAATTTGACTTCTAAATCATATTTTGTGGTGGTGAGATAATTGTTTTTTGTATTTTCCCACAATTCTTTAAGAGCTTTTTCATCGGCTTTCATTTTATCTGCATCTACACTTATGACTTGAGCTTCGATTTTATCTCTCATAAAAAACACAGATTGAAACATTTCTTTGTCAAATTCATTTGCATTTAGTTTGATTGCATTTAATATTTTTTCAAGTAAAATTTGATCTTTGAGATTTTTTTCATAATCACTTGGTGTCATTCTCAGCATTTTTAGGGTTTTTTGATATTGGGCTTGATCAAATTGTCCATTTGTCTGGAAACTTTTGTTTTCTAAAATTGCTTTAGAAATCTCATTATTGCTAACTCTAAGTCCTAAATCTTTGGCATAATTTAGAAGCAAACTTTCTTGAATTAAAGAATTTAAAACTATGCTCTCTAGCCCCATATTTTCAGCTTCTTCGTCTGTTATTTCTTTGCCTGCGAGATTCGAATAATACTGCAAAATATTGTTATAAGCAATATTAAATTTTTGATTTGTTATCAACACATCGCCTACTTTTGCTACAGAACCTGCTCTATTTGAATTAAAATCCAAAGTCCCCCAAGCCACAGAACCAGCACCAACGAAAGCTATAGTGCTAATCCAAATCGTAACTATCAGGTATTTTTTGTGCTTTTGCATCCAAGTAATCATTAAATTTCCTTTAAAAAAACGCCGAGATTATATCAAAATCCCCTTTAAGATATGCTAAAATCGCACTTAATTACATTGAACTTAAAAGTAAAAGTTTGCAACTATTTTCAAGAAGTGCTATTGTCTTGGCTAATTCATAAGCCGATCTTTCATATACATAAACTCCATATCCTTTGATTATGACGAAATTTGTTCGTTTTTCTTGCATATAGTGATAAATTTCGTGTGGAGCTCTTTCATACCAATCATCAAATTGTTTTATGTCATAAATAAAAATATTATCAAATTTAGTCTTTCCAAAATAATCTTTTGGCTCTAAATTTACATGATTTAAACTATATGCTGTAAGATATGGCGGCGTAGCATAGCAAATGTATTTAGCTTCAACTATATTTTTATAGATATTTAAATGAATATCGCTATCTAAGCTAGACTCGCTCCAGCGATAGTCTTTTTTAGCATACAAAAGTATCATATCTTCGAAATTTAATTCATCAAAAAACGCATTTCTTTTGTTGATTAGGAATTTGTTTTTTTCTATTCTTGCAGAAATCGAGCCATGAAAAATATCTAAAAAATTCTTCTCAAACATAATCCTAGAAACTCTTTTGATAATGTCAGCTGAGTGTCTTATATCCATAAAAATCCTTCAAATTTAATGCAATTATATCAAATTTAGGCAAGTTATGATAAATTTAATCCCCAAAAGGAAAAAAATGTCAAATTTGCATATCCCAGTATTGCTTGATGAAGTTGTTAAATCATTTATAAATTTAAAAAATGGCGTGATTTTAGATGCTACTTTGGGATATGGTGGGCATTCAAGTGCGATTATAAAATCAAATCCAAATATAAAAATAATAGCTTGTGATAGAGACAACATGGCGATTGAGTATTGCAAAAATTTATTCAAAAACGAAAAAAGAATTGAAATTTATAAAAGCAATTTTTCAAATTTGTTAAATTTAATCAATCCAAACGAAGTTTGCGGAATACTTGCAGACATCGGCGTAAGCTCACTCCAACTTGATTTAGATGAAAGAGGATTTGGTCTAAATAGCACCAAACTTGATATGAGAATGGACAAAAATCAAAAATTTAGTGCTAAAGATGTGGTAAATTTGTATTCTTTTGAGCAATTAAGTGAGATTTTTTTTAAATTTGGCGAACTTACAAATTCCAAACAAATAGCCCAAAAAATCATATCTGCAAGAGAGAAAAATCCAATAAATTCAGCCAAAGAATTATCACAAATAATCGGATCAAACAACATAAAAAATCGCCAAACAAAACAAGTAGTTTTGGTATTTCAAGCTATAAGAATAGAAGTCAATAAAGAATTAGACGAGCTTTCAAATTTATTAAAAAATATCAAAAATTCAAAAATAAATAATGCAATTTGCGATATAATCACATTTCATTCACTTGAAGATCGTATCGTAAAAAATACTTTCAAAGAGTGGGAAAAAAGCTGTATTTGTCCAGAATTTGCTATAAAATGTGAGTGCGGAAACAATCACGCAATTGGCAAAATACTGAATAAAAAGCCGATCACAGCTTCAAATTTAGAAATAAAAGCAAATTCAAGAAGTAGTTGTGCAAAAATGCGAATATTTGAGATAAAAAGATGAACGACAAAGAAGAATTGCTCAAAGATTTATATAGTGAGCAAAAGCCACAAAATTTAACATTTACAAAGCTTTTGATTGCGTATTTTAGTGTGGCTTTGATACTTGTGATTTTTATCCCCAAAATTTATATTACAAACAAAATTTATTATATCAGTCGCGATGTGTCCGAGCTAAGAGAAGAATTAAATTTGCTTTTAGAAGAAAATCGCGAACTCAGAACCAAACTCCAACAAATTCGCTACAAAAACCAAATCATAGATAATATCAATTAATCCGCATTTGAGACAATTTTTTCAAGCACAAAGCTTTCTAAATCTTTTTTGTGGATTTCGCTTTTTTTAGCTTGTTCGTAAATTTGCTCTACTTCTTTGGAATATTTTTCATACGGAAAATACGGGAAATGCAATTCCCATGCTTCTTTGATGCGAATTAAACTAATTTTTTTTCTAGCCCAAATTCTAAAAAAATCAAAACCTATAAAAACACCAGAAGTCATCGCAGCTGTGGCTAAAACAGAAAAATGAAAATCTGCTTTTTCAAAAATACCGTGAGAAATCACGATTAAAACCCACAAAATCACACCAGCTATAAATGCATAAATCAAATACAAATTTCTGTAATTAAATTTGAAATTTAATTTAGCTGGATCTATGAGCATTCCTTCATTAAAAAGCAAATTTGCTTCTAAAAGATCTTTTAATAAAATCGGCTGTCTTGAGACTACAAAAACTTTTTTTATAATAAAATCTTGAATTTTACCTAACATTTAAATTTATCCATTTGTTTGATCAAGTTTAGCGAAATTTGCCTTAAATTATGAATTAAATTTATAAAATTTTGTGCAATTTTAGCATTATCTTGTGTATCTTGATTTAGACTTTTTGAATACTCTAACAAAACTTCAATTTTATCTTCGAGAGATTCTAGTTTTTCAGATACATCGCTTACTAATTTTATAGACTCAGTTGTTGCGACTTGAGTGTCTTTGGCTTGTTCGCTAAGAGCTGCAGCATCATCGCTTAAATTTAATATATTTTGCGTATTTTTATCTAAAGTGTCGCCTAATTTTTCAATCTTATTTATAAGTTCTTTCACGCCTTTATCTATCTCTAAAACAGAATTATCAGTTTCTTCGGCTAATTTTCTTATCTCATCAGCCAAAACAGAAAATCCCCGCCCAGCTTTTCCTGCTTTTGCGGCTTCGATTGCTGAGTTTAGAGCGAGTAAATTTGAATCTTCTGCGATTTCTCTGACCATATCGATGATTTTTTTGATACTATGAGCTTGAGTGATTAATTCTTTGTTTTTTATGACAATGTCTTTTTCTACGCTTATTGTAGAATTTAATTCACTTATGACTTTTTGCATAAATTTAATCATATTTTCAAGCTTATCGTGAGAAGTCTTATTTGTTTGTCTTGCATTTTGTGCGATTTGATTGCTAAATTTAAGCTCTTCACCCAAAGATTTGATCCCATCATAGGACTCTTCTGATTTTTTCTTGCTGTTCATCGCACTTTTTTCAAGATTTGAAATCTCTAAATCCATTTTAGTCGCACTTTGTTCTACAACTATGGCATCTTGTTTGGTTTGGCTTATTATTTCTTTGATTTTGCCTATAAATTTATTAAAATAACTGCAACTTTGACCAATTTCATCATCGCTTTTTATGTTTATGACAGCGTTTAGATCACCATTTCCTTGAGATAATTCTTTGGCTTTTGATAAAAATTCTCCCATAGGCTCAATTACTATTTTTTTCAGAGCAATCACAGCACCCAAAATCGTAATCACAAAAGCAATCACGAAAATAAACATAAAAATCAAGCCCCTATTTTGCAAATCTTTGTCTATTTGAGCAAACGAATATCTCAAATCCATCACGCCCAAAACTTCATTTTCTTTAGAAAGTGCATGACAAGAAAGACACTCGTTTTTTGCGACAATTGGAGTGATAATTCGCATAAAATGCTCATCATTTATATTTTCTTCAAGTGCTATTAAATTTGGATTTTCAAATTGATTTGCGATTTTTGGATCATCATGATTTTTATGCTCTAAGCCAAATGTTTCCGAAACTGCTTTGGATCTGAAAATTTCTATTTTTGAGACACCTTGTATTTGACTAGCTTGAGCAATTGTTTTTTTGATGACTTCTGGATCGCCAGTATTCATCGAGCTTTGGATAGTTTGCGAGATAGATTCGCTAAGCATTTGCAGATTTGATTTGATAATCTGGGTGCTTGAGGTGTTAAATTGATGAACAATTATAAACTCAATACTTACAAAACTTACAAGAAGTATTGCAATTATGATTGAAACAATCTTTTTACCGATAGAATTAAACATAAATACCCCCCCCCAATGAAACTTTAATCAAAAATGAACCAGCCGAAATTATATCAAATTTACATAAAATAAATTTAAAGTTTCAAGCGTTCTTTAAAATCTGGCATTATTTTAAAAATAAAATCATAAAAACTTTTTTGGTGGTGGGGGTAGATTAGGTGAGTGAGTTCGTGGAGCACTACATATTCGGCAAATTTCGGATCTTTGGTGATTAAATTTGAGTTTAAATTGATATAGCCTTTTTTTGTATTACAGCTCCCCCAACGAGTTTGCATTTTTTTGATACTAATATGATTTATGGGTTTATTGATAAAAGGAGCAAATTTATTAATATGCTCAAAAAGCATTTTTTTAGCTTCGTTTTTCATAAATTTATCAAGCTCAAATTTACTCCCAGCAATAATCTTAT
>JAGAZK010000029.1 GCA_017940085.1 Campylobacter sp. | reverse complement strand
ATGTCCCAAGTGATCATGGGGATTTGCAGTTTTTAGCAAAAATTCACCCATATAATTGGTGGCAAATGGGACTAAAAAAAGTTGTGGATATAATAGGCATAGCACTGCTTTTTATCACAACTTGCCCTGTGATGATATATTCAAGATACAAAATCAAAAACGAAAGCCCTGGTGGGAGCATATTTAGGCAAGAGCGAGTTGGATTAAATGATACTGAGTTTAAATGCGTAAAATTTAGATCCATGAGCTTAGATGCCGAAAAAGACGGGATCAAATTTGCAGATGCTGATGATGATAGAGTTTTTGAATATGGCAAAAAAATGCGAAAAATGCGAATAGACGAACTCCCACAAATGCTAAATGTCTTGCTTGGTCAAATGCACTTAGTCGGACCTAGACCTGAGAGACGATTTTGGGTGGAGAAATTTGAGCAAATGATACCTTATTATTCAGAACGCCACATCGTCAAACCCGGAATAACAGGCTGGGCTCAAGTGATGTATCCATACGGACACAACGCCCAAGACGCCAAACAAAAACTAATGTATGATCTCTATTATATCAAACACTGGAATCTATGGCTGGAGATAAAAATAATCTACAAGACCGCCCTAATTGTGCTAGGAAAAAAAGGACTATAAATTCAATCAAATTTAGGTTAAATTTGATTGAATTTTGGCTTGATAATTAAAAATTTAATGATATGATTAAATCTACTAATCAGCTCTCACGCTGATTTGAAAATATTTAAAACCAAGTTCGATTAATCTCTTGCATTATAAAATAACTATCTAAAGCTTTCTTTGTGCATTTTTATAAACATTCTTCACATCATAAACCAAACAACCATTTAAATTTAAGTCTTTAAATTTATCGTGAGCGACTGCCAAAATCACGCAATCATAGCTTTTTAAATTTGGACTATCCACTAAATTTAAGCCATAATATCTCTTAGCATCGTCTTTATCTGCCCAAGGATCGCTCACTTCGACATTTACGCCAAATTCTTTAAGCTCATTTATTATATCAACAACCTTCGTATTTCTAGTATCTGGGCAATTTTCTTTAAATGTCAGCCCCAAAACCAAAACCTTGCTATCTTTGATTTTTTTGTCAAATTTAATCATCATTTTAACAACTTGCGAAGCTACATAAGCTCCCATACTATCGTTTATACGGCGAGATGCGAGTATCATTTCTGGGTGATGTCCTAGGGCTTGGGCTTTGTGAGCTAGATAATACGGATCTACTCCTATGCAGTGTCCGCCAACTAAACCTGGTCTAAAATTTAAAAAATTCCATTTTGTCCCAGCTGCATCTAAAACAGCATTTGTATCAATTCCCATTTTGTTAAATAGCATTGCAAGTTCATTTACAAAGCCGATATTTATGTCTCTTTGGGTGTTTTCTATGACTTTAGCAGCTTCTGCGACTTTAATCGAAGCGGCTCTATAAGTGCCCGCAGTAATCACGCTACCATAAACTTCATCAATCTTATCAAGCGTATCAGGCGTGCTACCAGAGACGATTTTTTTGATTTTTGTTACTGTGTGTTCTTTGTCTCCTGGATTTATTCTCTCAGGCGAATATCCAGCAAAAAAATCAATATTAAATTTAAGCCCACTCTCACTCTCTAGCACAGGCACACAATCTTCTTCAGTAGCACCCGGATAAACAGTGCTTTCATACACGACAATATCGCCTTTTTTAAGCACTTTTGCTACGCTTTTACTCGCACTAATGAGTGGGGTTAAATCAGGTTTATTGTTTTGATCGACTGGAGTTGGCACACAGACTACAAAAAAATTGCAATCTTTTAAATCATCAAAATTACAAGTAAATTTAATGCCATTTTTAAGAGATTTTGCAAGATCATCATCGCTAAGCTCTAAAGTTCTATCATGACCATTATTTAATTCATCGATTCTAAATTTGTTTAAATCATAGCCCACTACTTTAAATTTATCACTAAAAGCCACAGCCAAAGGAAGTCCTACATACCCAAGCCCAATTATCGCTATTTTCATTAAATTTTCCTTTATTTAAATCTTAACAAACTTAGTATTATATCTAAATTTACACTCTTTTTGTGTATAATGGCAAATTTATTAAATTTCGCTATTGTGTTGAGAAATAATATGAAAAAAATCTTTATGATTGGAAATGTCGCTTCGATGATGATAAATTTCAGACAAGAGTTGATTATAAAATTAGCAAAAGACAATGAAGTTTATTGTTTGACAACTGATTATGATGAAAAATCAAAGGATAAAATAAAATCTTTTGGTGCGATTCCGCTTGATTATAATTTAAATGCAAAAGGGCTTAATCCTTTTAAAGATATTTTAGCAACCATAAATTTGATAAAAACTATAAAAAAATATAAGCCTGATATTGTTTTTAGCTTTTTTGTTAAACCCGTGATCTTTGGAAGTATGGCGGCCAAATTTAGTGGTGTAAAAAAAATTATAGGTATGATTGAAGGGCTTGGAAATGCTTTTACAAATCACAAAGACGGCTTAACTATAAAAGCAAAAATAATCAAATTTGTTCAAATTTGCCTTTATAAAATTTCTTTACCTTTGCTTGATACGCTGATTTTGCTAAATAATGATGATAAGAAAGATTTGATTGATGATTATAATATAAATGTAAAAAAAGTAGAAATTTTAGACGGAATAGGTGTGGATTTAGATAAATTTGCTTATTCGGAAGCACCAACACAGCCAATAAGTTTTATTTTTATCGCAAGACTCTTAAAAGAAAAAGGAATTTTTGAGTATTTGCAGGCTGCAAAAATTATAAAAGAAAAATATCCACAAACTAAATTTTATATCTTTGGTGCATTTGATGAAAAAAATCCATTTGCTCTAAAAAAAGAAGAATTAGAAATTTATCTAAAAGATGAAATTGTGATTTATCCTGGATTTGTAGATAATATAAACGAGCAAATTGCAAAATGCTCTGTTTTCGTTTTGCCATCATACAGAGAGGGATTCCCACGCTCTACCCAAGAAGCTATGGCAATAGGTAGGGCCGTAATAACAACTGATGTGCCTGGTTGTAGAGATACTGTGCAAGATGGTATAAACGGCTTTTTAATATCTCCACACAATGCTGAAATATTAGCTGAAAAAATGGAAATTTTTATAAAAAATCCAAATTTAATTAGCCAAATGGGTGAAAAAAGTAGGCAAATAGCAGAGCAAAAATTCGATATAAACAAAGCAAATGAGAGACTTGGGGGGGTCTTAGTGTTTTAATGTCCGTTTATATCAAAGAAAAACCTGAATTTTTAGATAGAGCATTAAAAAGTATTTATGACGAGCAAAAAACTAAGCCTGACCAAATTATTTTGGTCGAAGACGGTAAGCTTACAAATGAACTTTATAAAATTATT
>JAGAZK010000028.1 GCA_017940085.1 Campylobacter sp. | reverse complement strand
GTGCTCTTCCGATCTACTAGCTTAGTCCCATCAATCTTAAAAGGCGGAATATCAAGAGGTCTTGGTGGAGGACCAAAAGTATTCATACCACTAACATCAAACTCTCCACCATGACAAGCACATTTAAAGCTCATCGCACTCGGACTCCAGCTTGGAATACAGCCCAAATGCGTGCAAAGTCCGATTGCAACCACATATCTATCCGAACCAATAACAATATCTCTACCATCGTTAGCTTTCATTTCAGCACTTTTTTTGATGATGAAAATTGGTTTTTTACGCCATTCAACTTGACGAAATTCGCCAGGTTGCATTGGGCTTAAATCCACTGTGGTAAAACCAGCAGCTTTTACGCTAGGAAGTGGATCCCAAGACCTTTTCATCCCCACAAGCGTGAAAATTCCGCCGACAGCAGCGACACCGCCGAACATAAGACCGATAAAATCGCGTCTTTGATTTTCTACAGCCATTATTTTCCTTTCAAAAAAAATAAACCTGATATTTTATCATTTTTTGGTTAAAAATTTATTGAATTTATTGTGAGTAAAATCGCCAAAATCGCTGTATTTAAGCAAATTTGGTATTTTAAATAAATTTGATATTTATTTACTAAAACAATGCGTAATTGTGTCTTGTGATTTGTATTTTTTGCACCATTATCCAAGCAAAAACTTCACAAACCAAATAAGCTACAAAAAATATTATCCCAAATGCTGTGAAATTTAATACCACAGCACCCACAAAACAATAACAAGCTAGTAAAAAGTATTTTTGGTTTGTAATTTCGCTTAGCTCTTTATAATACAAATACGCATACACAGAACCAAACACTAATCCAATAATTCCAGCACAAAAAATGGCAAAATTTTTGATAAATTCAGATGAGGTGCTACTATGTTCGCTAAGCTCAAAAATATTTGGGGATAAATTTATCAAAAACATCGATAAAATCATCAGTGCGATATATAAAATAAAATTTAATAAAATTGTTTGGCTATTTGAGACTTTTTTTACTGAAAATGTCGCCAAAGACTTAAATCCAATGGCTGCTATTAGTAAAATACAGCCTATATAAGGAAGCTCACACAAAAATCCCAAGCTCAAAGCAGCAAATGATTTAAATTTAATAACGCCTAGATTGTGGTTTGATATAGAAAAATCAAAATTGTTTAGCAATTTATCAAAACTTTTTGTTTGAGAATTTGTTTGAGTTCGTGGCTCAAATTTAACTAAATTTGCGGTTTGATTTTGTTCAAATTTGTTGCGGTTGTCGCTTTTTGAGATGTGCTGATCTAAGGTTTTTTGTTGCATAAATTTCCTTTTAAGATAAAAACATAGAGCGTATTATGATATAAATTTTTAAATATTAAAAATTTAATTTAATTCAAATTTAATCAAATTTGCCATTATTTGGCACTTAATAGTAAATTTAATCTTAAAAATTTTTTTTAAATTTTTTTCTTAGATTTCTTATCATATAAACATTTTGCGATTGGTTTAAATTTTTGGTTTTATTCCAAGCGACAATGTTGATTATATAGACCAAACAAGTCAAAAGTTCAATTGTTTGGTTTTCAAATTTGCCAAGCAGTGTTATAAACTGCATTATCAAAATCAAACATAAAACCCAAAATGCCATTTTAAATATTTTTTGTTCGCTTAGATCAAATAATTCTGCATAATATAAATAAACAAATCCTAAGTATAAAATACCGCTCAAAATAGCAAAAATAAGCGAAATTTGGCTATCAAACACAATCCCAAATGACAAAACAAAAATCACCACTAATGACAAAATTTGACTGATTATATAGTTAAATACCAAATTATCGCTATTTGTAAATCTTGCTGCGTTTAAAATACTCAAAACTATACAACAAATCCAAGCCACAAATACCGCCAAATACAGCCAAGCTACGCTAGGATTGCTTGCAAAATTTGGATCAATAAACAAACTACCAACTAGAAAAAATCCCAAAATATTGTTGATATAAAAGTATTTTTTAATATCTTTTAATTCTGGTTTGATTAAATTTAATTCATCTGTGTTTTGATTGCGTAAATTTACCCAAAATTTGAGCTTGTATAAATCATATAGTAGCCAAACACCCATAACAACTACGCAAATCAAACCTCCAAAAAGCCCGACTTGAGCGATATTTTCATAATCTGGCGGTAAAGTTTTTTTGGTATTGTATATAGCGATCAAACCTGCACAAAGTATGATAAATACATTGGTAACCACGCCACAAATTGCCTGAAAAAGCCCGCTTATAAATTTGCCCAAATAAAATCTATGTCCGCCAAAAATCCCCAAAAACGCCCAAAACAAATAAGCTTTATTTAATTCAAGCGGTGGTTTTTTGCTCTCATGATAGGATAAATAATTATTTTCTTGCATTTATTTGCCTAAAAAAAATCATTTGCATTTATATTTTGTTTTTCACTCTGATTTGCTTCAAAGAACGGCATTTTGTTTATTTTGAGCCAACTAGCCACGATCGAGCTTGGAAAAATTTCCACACAATTATTCAAATTTAGCACAGCCGCATTATAAAATCTCCTAGCAGCAGCGATATATTCTTCTTGTTTGTCGTAAGCTTGCATAGCTTCAAGCATAGTTTTATCGGACTTTAGCTCTGGATAATTCTCAAGGCTGATTTTTAGCTCTTGCATTTTTTGAGAGATTAATTTATCAAGTTCAAGTATTTCTTTGGCGTTGTTTGGATCAGCTTTAAATGCGTTTGCAGCACTTCTAAGCTCTGTGATTTTAGTTAGAAGTTCTTTTTCGTGGTTCATAAATTTATTTGCAATTTTGAGCAAATTTGGTATTAAATCATATCTTCTTTTGAGCTGGACATCTATGCTTGAAAATGCTTCTAATGCTTTGTTTTTTTTCTGGATTAAATTTACATAAATTACATAAATTCCGACCACTAAAATAGCCAAAATTATGATTAAAACAGAAACCCCGTTCATAAAACGCCTTTATTTGTAGATTTTTTCTAAATTTAAATAATCTATTAAATTTATTACTGATTTAAGTTCAAGAGTGATTTTATCAAATTGTTCTTTATATTCTTCTAAGTTTTGTTTGATTTGTAAAGCAAACAAATCTTTATTAGAGTTTATACCGACTAAAACAATATTTTCATAAAATGCACAATAAGCCTCATCTTTGCCAAATATATTTGTAAATTCGCTGAGTTTTTCCATAAAACTTGGATTTAAAATCACTCTAGCTTCAATTTCGTCATTTGTAAAAACTGTGTATTTTTCATTAAATTTAGGCGATTCTAGCTCTGTTTTGTTTAAATTTAAAACATCTTGGGCTGAGTTTTTTGGCACTAAGATTGTGTGGCTTGAAATATTTTTATCATAAAACATACAAGCGATAATTACGCCATTAAACGCACTAGGAGTGTCAATTTTGCTCATTAAATTTGAGCGTTTGATTTTGGCATTTTTTGATATTTTTGCTTCACAAATTGCAATTGCGAGATTGTCTTTGAGTGCGACAAACTCATCATCTTTTGACATAAAATCAAAACCTACAAAAAGTTTGGATTTGGTAATAATATTTGAGTTTATAAAGCTATTTGTCCAAGAAAAACCAAGATTTTGGATAATTTTATTTAAGACTTTAGCTTTTATTTTTTTTTCCATATTTTTAAGATAGTGTTTTTTGGTGGCAAAAACGATTATAACCAAACCCAAAATAGTAGCAATAAATTTGCTTTGAGCAACAAGCCCCAAATTTGATATGATAAAACACACGCCTACAAATGCACCAATACCAATAAAAACATAATTTATTGCGATTTTTTGTCTTTGTTTTTCTATTGTTTTTAAAAATGGTAAAATTTCTTGAAATTTATTCATTTTTGTCTTTGTTTGATTGCAATTTGCAAAATATCAATAGCTGCTGGAGTAATTCCGCTGATATTTGAAGCTGCTGCTAAGGTTGGTGGAGCAAATTTAATTAGTTTTTCAACCACTTCATTGCTAAGCCCACTTAAGCTTTTAAAATCTAAATCTGGCGGGATTTTTACATTGAGTAAATTTTTGAGTTTTTCAACTTCTTGAATTTCTTGCAAAACATAATGAAAATACTTAGCTTGAGTGAGAATTTGATTGATTGAATTATCATCGAGTTCGCTAAAAAATGGATTTATTTTTTTAAGTTTTTGAGCATTAAAACTTTTTCTAGCGACTATTTTTTGAAGAGTTGAGTTTTGGGAAATTGGCTCTTCATTGATACTGCTTAAAAGTGCGAGAGTTTCTTTGTTTGGTGTGATTGTAGTTTGGGTCAAAATTTCCATACCTTTTTGCAAATTTAATTCAATTTTTTGGATTTTTGAATAAATTTCATCATTTATTAAGCCTATTTCATGCCCATATTTGCCAAGCCTTAAAATAGCGTTATCTTCACGCAAAAGCAATCTAAACTCAGCCCTGCTTGTAAAAACTCTGTAAGGCTCTTTTGTCCCTTTTGTAACGAGATCATCAATCAAAACGCCGATATATGCTTCGTCCCTGCGTAAAATCAAAGGCTCTTTGCCTTTTAGTGCAAGAGCGGCGTTAATTCCAGCCATTAGCCCTTGTGCGGCGGCCTCTTCGTAACCTGTGGTGCCGTTAATCTGACCTGCCAGATAAAGCCCGGCAACTTTTTTAGTTTGTAAGTCGTGTTTAAGCTCTGTTGGATCGACAAAATCATACTCCACAGCGTATCCGGGGCGAACGATTTTAGCATTTTCTAAGCCCTTGATTGAACGAATCATTTTAACCTGCGTATCATAAGGCAAACTCGTAGAAAGCCCGTTTAGATAGTATTCACTAGCTGCGTCCGTTTGAGGCTCGATAAAAATATGGTGTCGTTCGCGATCAGGGAATTCATAAATTTTTGTCTCAATGCTAGGGCAGTATCTTGGTCCCGTGCTCCTAATCTGTCCCGTAAATAATGGTGCTCTGTGAAAATCGTTTCTAATAATCTCATGAGTGGTTTCGTTTGTGTAGCCGATATAGCAAGGAAGCTGATTTGGGGCGAAATCTTTCGTGCGAAAGCTAAACGGCTTAGGCATTTCGTCTCCGCCTTGTGCTTCAAGCACACTAAAATCAATGCTTTTTGCATCGATTCTTGGGCAAGTGCCAGTTTTTAGCCTTCCCATATTAAGACCTAAATTTGCTAGTGATTTGCTAAGTTTGGTGCTACTTAGTTCGCCTACCCTGCCCGCATTTAGCTGAGCCGTGCCAGTGTGGATAACGCCATTTAAAAATGTGCCTGTTGTGATGATGATTTTTTTTGCATTATAGATATTATCAAGGTGCGTTTTAACGCCTGTGATTTGGGGTTTTTCGCTAGTTTTTTCAGTTAAAATTTCGGTCGCGATTTCTTGCGTTATATCTAAATTTGGCGTATTTAAAAGCAAATTTCGCATATAAATGCGGTATTTATCCATATCGATTTGAGCTCTGCTTCCTCGAACTGCCGGACCTTTGCTCTCATTTAAAATGCGAAACTGGATCCCGCATTCATCTGTGGTGCGACCCATTTGACCGCCTAGTGCGTCAAGCTCTTTTACCAAATGCCCCTTGGCTAGACCCCCGATTGCAGGATTACAACTTGCAGCTCCGATTTGTTCGCACAAGATTGTGATTAAAAGTGTTTTAGCTCCCATTTTCGCAGCAGCTAAACTCGCCTCAATCCCGGCATGTCCGCCGCCGATAACGATAATATCATAGTTCATT
>JAGAZK010000027.1 GCA_017940085.1 Campylobacter sp. | reverse complement strand
TAAATTTAGAAAATCTAAATTTAAGATTTATCTTTTAAATTCAATTTATGAAGTTTTTAATCTAAAAACTTAATTGTTTGTAACTTTTAAATTTGACAATTATAAAAATTGTCCCCAGCTCAATCGATCACTTGTTTAGATTTCAAAGATTGACTAAAAGATAGTTTAACAATACTAATTTAAAAAACGCTTTTTAACAGATTTCCAAATTGTGGTTTTTCCGTGAAAAAGAATTGTGATTTTACAGAAATATTACTTAATGAAAACTGAAAAATAACAGGAATTTTTAAAAAAACAAAAAATATTTTGGAATAATAAATTTGAGAGTAAATTTAGGGCAAATTTTGAATAAATTTGCCCAACTAAAATATTAAAATCTATATTGAAATCCTGCGTTTCCGCTTAGACCTTGCATTTTGCCTATGTAATATTTGCCACCTATTTCAAAGCTTAAATCTCCAGTTGGTCTAAATCTATATCCGACCTCTCCTATACCAGAAACACCTTTTAAGCTAGGTCTTGGGGCTTCTTCTGAAAGTGGACCAGCATTAAAACTAGCTCTTGATTCATTGCTAAATTCATACTGAGTGCCGAGCCCTGCATAAATAAAGTTGAAATTTCTAATAGTTTGATTAAATTTAAGTCCAGCTTTGGCTCTATGAGATTTAACAGCTTCAAATTTATATTCTTCGCCTGTAGATAAAGTAACATCATCTGAAGCTACAAAACCAAAAAGATATTTGGCATACAAATCTATATTTTGATTTTTGCCCAAAGTAACTAATTTGCCCATACCAAAATCGAATCCCACATAAGGAGATCTTGTATCGTATGTGCTATCCATATCTTTGCGACTATAATCTGACTCAACTAAGCCACCATGCAAACTTGAAACTAAATAAAATTTATTTGAAAACATTTGTTTAGCAAAAAGACCAAGTCCGTATAAATGAGACTGACCATCGGCTTCTACATTACCTACCACGCTTTCATAAGTAGAAAATCCGTATTCTAAAAATCCGCCAAAACTAAAATCGTCATAATTTTTGCCAAGTCCGACATTTACATTTACGCCATTTGCATCTATGTGTGAGCCAGAATTGTATTTCATAATAGCTCCGCCCACATATCCAAAGCTTTGTAGTTCATCAACTGGTTTGAGTGAGTTTTGCACTTTATCTACCACAAAATCAGTAGCTAAATTTACCATTTGGCTTTGAGTAATTCTAGTTTCAGAAATTGATTTGGCTGCGTCATTTACTACAACGACTGTGCTTCCGCCACCGCCGCCACCGCCGCCGCCAGGAGTAAAATCAAAACTCAAATTTAAATTACTACCGCTGACACTTACATTAGGAGTAGTTTGCAACACGCTACCTATGCGTAAAGTAGCAGTTTGACTTGTGCCTTGAGTCCATCCAGTTATGCTTCCGCCAGTCGCATTAATCAGTGTAATTGTATTTTGACCAGTGCTTAAACTTGTCGGATTAGCTGAAATATATGTATTGATACTAGATACAGAACTCAAATCAGCACCATTTGTTAATCTAAGAGCAGCAGGGCTAGATGAGCTTATATTATTTGGTAAATAAAAATTTATAATTGAAAAGTTTTGTATAGTTTGGGCTTGTCTTGTTTGACTTAGATTTATTGGTCTAGTATCAGTGCCAATATTAAGAATATTATTCGTAATAGTGTCTGCTCCATAACTCGACCCGCCACCCGCAACTTCTCTATTTACGGTTCCTTGATAAAAATTTACCCTATTATCTCTTATTGTATAAGGAGTTGATGCATATACAACATTAGAATACCCACCATATACTGCACCCATCAAAGTATTTTGAAAATCTAAATTAACGGTATTATTACTAACAACTAATCCGCCTTGATTAGTGCTTACAGTATAAATAAATCCACCATAAGCTCCTTTGAGATTGTTATTTGCACTTCCAGATATTGTTAGCGTATTGCCTGTAACATTTCCTACTCCCATACCAACTGCATCTGTAGAAGCTCCGCCAATAGCTGCACCTTGATTATTATGCTCATCGTAATAAACCGTTTGATTTTCTCTACCTGTTCCAACATAATCATAACCACCTAAATGTACTTGGCTTGGCAGTAAAAGTCCACCAGTATTAGTTGCGGATAAATTTGTAGTAAAAGCAGTAAGAGCAACTGCTGCGACCAAACTAAATTTGAGTTGATTTTTCATTAATTTTTCCTTAATATTATCTTTGATTTAAATTTAAAAATTTGCTAATGATACAAAAAAAAATAATTATTTGTCAATAAAAAATAAACGAAATTTAAAAAGAATTTAAAATATTTGGCGAAAATTTGCTTAAATTTAAGCCAAAATTTAATTGACAATTAAATTTAAACGCTGGTGTATTGTGGCAATAAATTTTGTATATTTTGCATAGATAAATTTATCGCTATAAATTCATCCGTATGCGTTTATCAAGCTTTTAGCAAATCAATCGCTTAAAAACTCTCTTATATCATTTTCCCACTTTAGTGCAGCCGTAACGGCACTCTCTAAGTAGCATTTATCAAAATATTTATCAATGCGCGAAGCATCAAGATTATTTAAAATGCTAAATTTAAAATATCTTGCAAAATTTGCCACATCTAGCACTTCCCCGCTCGTGCCGATACAAACAAACAAATCACACTCTTGTAAGGCTACGTAAAGGTCGCCGTAGTGCGGTGCAGCTTCGCCAAACATTACGATATTGTGTCGCATTTTATCACTCCCACATTTTTTGCAAATTTGCCCTGCGATTTTTTCATAGCCGATATTTTGGACAAAATCGCATACTTCGCAGCGAATTTCTGGCAAAAATCCATGCAAATGAATGACGCTTTCACAACCTGCTCTCTCTAATAAATCATCGACATTTTGCGTTTGCACAACGATTTTTTCGCCAAATTCGGCTTTTAGCTTTGCGATTGTGTGGTGAGCTAAATTTGGCTCACAGCCTTTAAGCTGCGCTCTTCGCTCATCATAAAATTTAAGCACCTTTGCTCTATCTTTTAAAAATCCAGGCACCGAGCAAACTTCGTTTATATCGTATTGCTCCCAAAGTCCGCCTGAGTCTCTAAAAGTACGTAATCCACTAGCTGCACTAAGTCCAGCCCCACTTAAAATCAATACTTTTTTCATTTTTTGCCTTTAAATTTAAATAAATTTGAGCCTAAATTTTGCTAAAATTTACTTAAATTTAGGCTAAATTATTAGTTTAAGGGGTGAAAATGGCTAAATTTAAAGATTTTGACGATTTGGCTAAATTTATGCTTGAAATTTACGGCATAAGAGCCGAATTTCCATTTAAAGATGATAATGAAACGGCAGTATTTCGTCACGAAAGCAAAGGCAAAAAGAGCGGAAAATGGTTTTGCCTTTTTATGCGAATAAGTGGGACAAAATTTGGTCTAAAAGATGAAAATTTAAGCGTTATTAATCTTAAATGCGACCCTGAACTTGCTCTTATTTTGCACGATTTTAAGGGAATTTTCCCAGCTTATCATATGAATAAAAAACACTGGATAAGTGTAATTTTAAATGCCGTGCCAAAGTCGCAAGTAGCAGATTTGATTGAAGAGAGTTGGAATTTGACAAAGTAGATTTTTAAGTTTATTTGATAATGATTTGCAATTTTTTTGCTATAATTTTATAAATCATAAAATAAGGAAATTTATGCAAAATAAAGTCGCAAATACGCTTTTTATCCCACTTATCGCAAGAATTCATGCAAGTAAAAGATTTCGTGAGTATTTTTACGATGAAACGGCGATGAAATTTGAAGATAAAATTCCGCAAAAATTCCTAAAAATTTCGTCCGAATACGAGTCTTTGGCTTCTGCTGCAAGATACTATGAAACCGACATTATGATAAAAGATTTTATCGCCACACACGGTAGTTGTAATATCGTAAATTTGGGCTGTGGCTTGGAGACTTTGGCGTTTCGTTTTAGCAAAAATGGGGCGAAATTTTACGGCGTTGATTTGGCAGAAGTTATCGAATTTAGGCAAAATTTACTCCCACAAAATGATAATGAAACTCTGATTTCATGCGATTTGTTTGATATGAAATGGACAGAAATTTTAGATAAAAGCTTGCCTACGATTTTTGTCGCAAACGGCGTTTTTATGTATTTTACCGAGACAAAAATACTAAATTTAATCGCAAATTTAAAGGCAAATTTTAAAAATTCCGAGCTGATTTTTGATGCTACAACTAAATTTGGCATAAAATGTGCGAATTTTTATGTTGGGCGATTTGGCAAAGATATGGCAAAAATGCACTTTTTCGTGCAAAACAGGGGTGAATTTGCCGATAAGTGCGAGTGTGAAATTTTAAGCAAAACGCCGTTTTTCGCCACTGTACGAAAAATGCTAAAAAATAAAACAAAACTCTCCACTCGCCTTACAATGGCGTTTGTGGATAAATTCGACCTAGCGTTTATTTTGAGATTAGATTTAAATTAAGCATTATTTTTTCAAATTTGTTTGAAAAGGCTAAAAATTAGTATAATTCATTATTTACAAAGGAAAAACAATGTCTGCACAAAAGATTTGATTGAGAATAGCTGAAATTTGACTAAAAAAATAAATTTATCTTTTTATATAATTTTACCATACCTGCAAAAAATATATTATTTTTTCGAATTATTTTTTGTAGTTTCGTTTAACATATCAATAAGAAACATATTATTTTTTGACTTGTATTCACATATATATGGCTTTCTTCCTATTTTATAGTTTTTTTCATCTATGATAAAAATACGCTCATAATCAAGTCCATTTTTTATAATAGTTGTTTGGCAGTCAAATTTTTCTGAGAATAAATCTTGCACACCACTACTAATTTGTACTGCAATTTCTGAATTTGGCAAAATATTATATTCTACTATAACGACACCATTTTCACATTTTATACTTTTTAGTTCAACGCCATTGTTTTTTTTACCTATATGTGTTTTTGTATTTTTTATCATTTCTTGTATGTCTTGAATTTGGCATAAATGTGATTTTGAAGCACAGCCACAAAAGATAATTAAAAAAATGAATATTATATATTTCATAAAATCATCCTATTAAATTCTTAAAACTTCACAGCCAACTTGGTTTTGCGTTTTCGCATATTACGCCGTCAGTATTTGTATATTGCTCCAAAGAATTTGCTTTTGTTTGGATACATACGAATTTAATTTCTTCATCGCCTGCACTGATACAGCGTTCGCCTTGCGGATCGATTTTAAAAATATCGCCTTTTTTGATAGCGATTTCTTTGCCATCAATGAAAAGTTTGCCTGAGCCTTCAAGCACGATATAAAGCTCTTCATTTTGCTTATGAGCATGGACAAACGGCACACTTACGCCTTTTGGAAGTAAATTTAGTGAGATTTCGCACCCGCTAAGTCCCAAAATTTCTTTAAATTCCACTCTTTCTTTGGAATTTAAATTTGAAATTGTGTAATTTTTTATTTTTTGCTCCTTTTACTCCCACTCGATTGTCGCAGGTGGTTTGCTTGAAATATCATAAACTACTCTATTTATGCCTTCAACTTCGTTTATAATGCGGCGTGAGCAGTTTTCTAGCAGGTCATAAGGTAAGCGTGAAAAACTAGCTGTCATGCCATCGCTTGCATCTACTACGCGGATACAAACGGCATTTTCATAAGTGCGATTATCACCCATGACACCGACACTTCGGACATTTAGCAACACGCAAAATGCTTGCCAAGTTTTGTCATACCAACCGCTTGATTTTAGCTCTTCTCTTAAAATCACATCTGCTTTGCGAAGTAGCTCTAAATTTGGCGTATTTACTTCGCCCATAATGCGAATCGCTAAGCCAGGACCAGGAAACGGATGGCGGAATACGACATCGCGTGAAAGCCCAAGTTCGAGCCCTAGCTGGCGCACTTCATCTTTAAAAATCTCTCTTAGCGGCTCGATTAGCTCAAATTTCATCCACTCAGGCAGTCCGCCTACATTGTGATGGCTTTTTATCGTCTTACTTGCCCCGCTTGGAGAGCTTTCGATCACATCGGTATAAAGCGTGCCTTGTGCTAGATACCTTACATTTTCGAATTTTTTAGCTTCCCTATCAAAAACTTCGATAAAAGTCTCGCCGATGATTTTGCGTTTTTTCTCTGGCTCAGTTACGCCTTTTAGGCGACTTAAAAACAGCTCGCTCGCATCGACGCTGATTAAATTTACGCCAAGTTTGAGCTTAAACATCTCTTCGACTTGCCTTGCTTCGTTTGTGCGAAGTAGTCCGTTATCTACAAAAACTACGATTAAATTTTGTGGCACAGCGTGAGCTAATAGAGCCGCCACAACAGAGCTATCCACGCCGCCGCTTACTGCACAAAGCACTTTATCGTTGCCAACTTTTGCTTTAATTTTTGCGATTTGATCTTTTGCGAAGCTTCCCATATTCCAAGTGCTAGTTAGACCACAAATTTTGGAGAAATTTTTAAGCATTACCGTGCCAAATTCAGAGTGTATGACTTCTGGGTGAAATTGCATAGCATAAATTTTGCGATTTTCATCGGCAAATACGCAATACTCGCTACTTTTTGAAGTCGCTAAAACTTCAAAATTCTTTGGCAAGATTTCTACTTTATCGGCATGGCTCATCCACACGACAGAATCGTCCTCGACGCCGTCAAAAAGCTGAGAATTTTTAGCGATTTTAAGCTCTGCTTTGCCGTATTCTTTGTGGCTTGCAGGTATTACGCTACCGCCAAATTTATGAGCGATTAGCTGCATTCCATAGCAAATTCCAAGTATTGGCAAACCTAAATCAAAAATTCCTTCATCGCAAAAATAAGCGTCCTTTGCATATACGCTCGCAGGTCCGCCGCTTAAAATCAAGCCTTTTGGGCTTTTTGCTTTGATTTGCTCAATACTTGCATTAAACGGGATTAACTCGGTATAAACGCCTTGCTCTCTTAGTCTTCGTGCGATTAGCTGAGTGTATTGAGAGCCAAAATCCAAAACTAAAATGTCTGCTGTTTGCATAAAAATTTGTCCTTAAAAATAAAATTTGCAAAGTATAACAAAACTAAACTGAATAAACTATTTGCTTGCGCTTTTTGTGGTAGTATCGCCGTTATAAACAGGCGGAGCTTTATATCCACAGCCACTAAGCAAAACTAAAAATAAAAATGCTAAAATACCAAAATGAAAAGTGCCAAAGAAATTATTTCTCATATTAAAACCGATCCTTTATATACTTCTTTTACCGATAGAGCGGACTTTTTGAACCTTTTTTCGGCGACTCATAAAAGTTTGATTGCCTTTATCTATATAAAAGAAAATATTTTGATGATAGCTCTAAAACACCCGCTTGGGAAAGTAGAACTAAAAAAAGATAGTAATATAAATTTGATAAAAGACTTATTAAAAATGTTTGTCAAATTTCGTCCAAATTCGGAATTTGTGGGTGTCAAAGATATAAAATTTTTTGTTGCCGATAGATTTATGGCAAAAAAATACAAATTTAAAAATCCAAATTTGAGCGAAAAAAAGGAAATTTTGCCATATTTTGAAAAATCAAAGGGCAAATTTAAAAACGATATAAAAGATGAGAAAATTCACGCCATTTTTGAAGAAATTCGGGGACTAATCCTTGCTAATAGACGAGATTAAAACTTTGCCGAATTTACCCGGCGTTTATGAATATTTTGATAAAAACGGAAAGCTACTTTATGTCGGCAAGGCAAAGAACCTAAAAAACCGCGTAAAAAGCTACTTTTCTTTTACGCCAAAGCTTTCGCCAAATTCAAAAAACAGCGCACGAATTTGCAAGATGATAAGCGAAACAACGCATTTAGAATATATCGTAACGCCAAGCGAAAGTGATGCGTTGATTTTAGAAAATTCATTTATCAAGCAACTTCGCCCAAAATACAATATTTTGCTAAGAGATGATAAAACTTATCCATATATTTTTGTAAATTTAAACGATGAATTTCCGCGTTTTGAAATCACAAGAAAGCTTGTAAAAGGTTCGAATATAAAATATTTTGGACCATATTTTCGTGGCGGGAGAGAAATTTTAGAAATTTTGTATATGAAATTTGCTCTCGTGCAAAAAAGTTCTTGCATAAAGGCTAAAAAAGCCTGTTTGTTTCATCAAATCGGGCGTTGCAAAGCGCCATGCGAAAATAAAATTTCAAAAGATGAGTATGCAAAAATCGTGCAAAATGCCTTAAATGCACTAAAAAATCCACAAAGCATGATACCTGATTTATCAAATTTGATGATGAAATATGCCGAAAACGAAAACTACGAAGAAGCGGCTGGGATCAGGGATAAAATCGAAATTTTAAAAGATATTGAGATTAAAACCCAAGTTGATTTGGCTAAGCTTGATGATTTCGAAGTAATTGCGGTAAATTCACACTTGGATTTGATTTGTGCGGTGCATTTTAGTGTGCGTGGCGGAAAAATCGCTTCATCAAATTCAAATATCATAAACTGCAAAAATGCTGATTTTAGCGATATTAAAAGCGTTTATACGCAAGTTATTTTAGATTCTTTTCCGCAAAATTCGCCGATTGCGAGTAGCAAAATTTATCTTTATGATGAATTTGATGATGATAGGCTCGTAAGTGAAATTTTATCCAAACGACACGGACGAAATTTTAAAATCATATCGCCAAAAATCGGCGAAAAACGGCGAATTTGCGAGATAGCTTATCAAAACTGCGAAATAAATATAAATAAGCATTTAAAAACGCATAATTTTGAATTTCAAAATGAGTTAAAAGAGTATTTTGATTTAGAAAATTTACCGATAAATATAGAAATTTTTGATAATTCTCACATGTTTGGGACTGCGCCCGTGGGGGCTATGGTGGCATGGAGCGGGGATAAATTTGATAAATCAAAATATCGCCATGCGCATTTAAATTCAAACAATGATTATGATCAAATGTTGGAATTTTTAAGCGAACGCGCAAAACGCTTTGATAAGCTTTCTCCGCCTGATTTGTGGGTGATTGACGGCGGAACGGCGTTGTTAAATTTAGCCAGTGAAATTATTTCAAGTAGTGGAGCAAATGTCGATATAATCGCAATCTCAAAAGAAAAAATTGATTCAAAAGCGCATCGTGCAAAAGGGTCAGCAAAAGATAAAATTTGCACCAAAAACGGTGTTTTTTTACTTTCAACCGATGATAAAAAACTGCAATTTTTTCAAAAATTAAGAGATGAAGCACACCGTTTTGCCATTTCGTTTCATCAAAAAACAAAGAAAAAACAGGATTTACAAAGCTCAAAACTTGTAAATTTGGGAATTTCGCAAGGAAAATTAAAAAAATTATTAGATTTTTACGGAAGTTTTGAAAGTATCTATTTAGCGAGTTTTGATGAAATAAAATCGCTCACAGATACAAAAACAGCAGAAAAATTATTTAAAAATCGTTAAAATATCGCTAAAACAAAGCTTTCTTTAAAGTTACTTGAAGTAAAATTAACTTGTCGATTTGTATATAAGCATTTTTGTGTGCTTTTTGCAGTTTTAAATCGCGAATTTACACTCATGTTAGTATTTGTGTAAATGCGATTTTAACCTGGTTTTTTAAAATATAGAATTTAAACTAAAATTTGCATTTTTGCAAGGTAAGGATCAAATATGAAACTTAACACTTCCAGTTCATTGTTTCTCATCAGCGGTATTCCGCTTATGATTGTTTTCGTCTTTGCGTCTTGGTATCTTTACACTGCGGTTGTAGATTACTCAAAGGCTGAGGGTCTGAACGAACAGGTTCGGATGAATGAAAAGATCGAAAAGGTTATGGAAAATTTAGGTAGAGAACGAGGCTTAACAGCTGCGTTTTTGGCTAGTGGTAGAAATATAGGTGGCGGTGAGATTTTACACACCCAAAGGACACAAACAAACGAAGCTATCAGGGAATTTGAGAATTTTAAAAACCAGAATACTAGAAATGCCTTGTTAGATTTCTTTGACAAAAAATCTACTGTTGCCATAAATGCAGAAAATGAGATTGCTGATGAATTAACAAAGCTTATCGGTATTAGAGCTAATATCGATGGAGAAAAAGTTTCATTTGGTGAAGTGTTCCAAACTTATTTTCAAAAGATTGATAATGCATTTCTAAGATCGCAAGCAGCCATTAGTGAAAAACTGGTAACTACCGATATTACGGCTCTTGCTCTTACGCTACTAAATACATCAACTGCGATGATATCGATTGCTGGCGAACGGGACTATGTTATCGAACATATAGTTTCAAATAATGCTGTAAATTCTGAACAACTTAGACAATGGAACGATTATAGTCTAAGAAGCTCGCTTCCTGTATATCAACTTTTACCTGATTCGGCTGCAAAAGATGAGATATTAAAAATTGTAAATAGTATTGAAACTCAAAATGTATTAAATGAGGTTGCTCAATTGGACGCTCAATTGCAAAATGAGGCACTTGAAGGTGATTATTCGGTCTCTTTTATTGAATGGTTTACTATCATGACTCAAAAGTATAAAGTTGCAGATGATATTGTAAAGAAACTATACAATGAATTTGACGCACAAGTAACTGCATATCAAGCCGAAAAACAGCAACAACTTATCATAGCATTAACTCTTTGGGTTTTGGCTGTATTACTTGGTATTTTTGCCTATGGTGTTGCTAGAAATTTCAGAAACAACATTAAACAACTTGGCACCGTTCTTAACCGAATCGGTGAGCTTTCTGACCAAGATGAAATCGTTGATATTCAAACAAGTGAAGGTATTACAAAAGCGTATGCACTTATCCAAGATGCTTTGGATTTGGTTGCTTACCAAAAAACAGTGGCAGAAGATGCAAACAAAGCAAAATCTATTTTCCTTGCGAATATGTCTCACGAAATTCGAACCCCGCTTAACGGTATTATCGGTTTTACGGAGCTTCTTAAAAATACAGATTTGGACGAAGAAAAACGAGATTATGTCGATACGATTGAAAAATCATCTGAAAACCTATTAACTATTATCAATAATATTCTTGATGTTTCTAAAATCGAAAGTAATAAAGTTGAGCTTGAAGATATTTTATTTAACCCTATCCAAGATTTCGAGAGTGCAGTTGAAATTTATGTTGCAAAAGCAGCAGAGAAAAATATCGACATCTTATTATATATTGATCCTAGTCTTGTTCATCACCTATATGGCGATATTACTAAGATTAAAGAAGTTCTTATTAATCTTATGTCAAATGCCGTTAAATTTACGCCTGAACATGGCAAGATTATGGTTGAGATAGTTAGAAATCCTAGCGAAACTCCGGGTGAAGCGGTTGTTACATTTAGCGTTGAAGATACTGGCATTGGTATTTCAGAAGATAAATTAGCAAATGTATTTAATGCTTTCTCGCAAGCAGATTCTACTATTACAAGAAAATACGGTGGAACTGGTCTAGGACTAACCATTTCATCTAAATATGTTGCGATGATGGGTGGCAAGTTAGATGTCAAATCGACAGTTGGCAAAGGAACAAGATTCTTCTTTACGCTAGCGTTTAAAGAAACCCAAAAATCAAATGCCGATGTAATGTTTGATAATGTAAAATTATTTAACTTTGCGTTGCTAACAGATGAAAGCGATAGCATGTATAATTCTATCGTTAAAAATTATATTGAAAATCTTGGCGGTAAAGTTAGTATCTATCAAACTAATGCTGAATTTAGAACTGCACTTAATAATAATAAAGTAAATGCGGTAATGGGTAGATTTAAAAACTATGCTGAGCTAAATAGAGTAACAAATTTACCTGTTGTTTTGACACTAAAACCAAAAGAACTACAAAGTATTAATATCAATAATAGTGCAGTATTTACACTATCCGAGCCTGTAAATATCACTAAATTGATGAAAACAATCGAAAAGATTATAAAATCAAATCTTGCTCCAAAAGGTGGCGTGATAGCTTCTGCTCAAAGTGCCGCTCAAAGATCTGATGCTGCGGCTAATGATTTAAGAAATATTTTGCAAAGTAGAAGACAGCAAGAAGAAAACTTTATGTCATCTTCTGTCATAGAAGAGCCTATTATATCTACTTCAGCAACCACTACTGCTAGTACCATTGTTTCTCCTGTGATTGAAGAGCCTAAACCTAGTATAGTAGAAAGTAATACTCTTGATTTAGATGATTTACCTGATATAGATATTTTTGCTAAAAAAGAAGAGCCGATAGTAGAAGAAGCAAAAGTGGAAATCAAAGAAGAGACAAATTATCTACTAGATGAAGATGGTGAAGATATGAGCATACCTGTGGTGGAGGTGCCAAAAGCAGTCGTTGAAGAGCCTGTCGTTAAGTCTGAACCGATAGTTGAGCCGATTGCAGAAAAAGTTGAAGAATTTATAGCCCCTGTAATTGAAGAACCTGCTATCCAAGCTATTGTTGAGCCTGAACCAGCAATAGCACCTATTGTTGAAGAACCTATTGTTCAAAAAGTAATGGTTGAGCCTGAACCGATAGTTGAACCGATTATAGAAAAGATTGAAGAGCCTATCGTTGCTCCTGTCGTTGAAGAAGCAAAAGAAGCAGTGGAAGCGGTTGTAGAAAAGGTTGAAGAAGTTGTTACTCCTGCACCAGAAGTAGTAATCGAAGAACCTATAACTCCTCCTGAGCCTGTGTTTGAAACTGTTATTGTTGAAGAAACAATCATGGTAGATGAAGAAGTCGAAGAGCCTGTAACTATCTACGAAGAAGTTCAACAAAGCGAAACCATTATGGAAGAAGTCGAAGTCGAAGTCGAAGAAGAAGTCGAAGTTCCTGATGATAGTGCTCCTGCACCAGCAGTAGGCGATCCAAATGTTCCATTAGTTAATAGAAAGTACAATGCAAATATCTTGATTGCGGAAGATAATGAAATTAACCAAAAACTTATGAAACATACGCTAAACAGCTTTGAGATGAATGTTACTATTGTTGAAAATGGTTTATTGGCACTTGAAGCTAGAAAAGCAAATGATTTTGATTTAGTATTTATGGATATTTCTATGCCTGTTATGGATGGTGTTGAAGCTACTAAACAAATTAAGCAATACGAGACAGAAAATGGCTTAAAACATGTTCCTATTGTTGCGGTTACGGCAAATGCACTTAAAGGCGATAGAGAAAAATTTATGGGTGCGGGACTTGATGAATACTGCACAAAACCAATCAAAAAGGATATTTTAGCTGGTATGCTCGACCATTTTGTTGGTAATAAACGCTCAGATGGCGGAGCCGGTGCTACTGCTCCAAGCAATGCAACTAAAATAGTAAAAGTTAAAAAACTTGTCAAAAAGCAAGTTCCAAAAACTGTTGTAAAAACTGTTAAAGTTCCAAAAACTGTAATGCAAAAGGTTATAAAACAAAAACCTGTTGTAGTTAAAAAAGAAATTCAAGTCGAAAGACCTGCTTCAAGTGTAGCACCAAAAGTTACAAAAGCTTTTGTTAGCGAACCGATTAACGCGCAAGCGGTAGTTGAACAAAGCGTCGCTGCGAATTCGGCTCCTGCAAAGGATATTTTGATTTGTAAAAATAGTATCATGGAGAGTAAAATTTTCGGAAGTATTTTGAAACATACATATCAAGATGTTGATATTGTTTCGAATTTTGATGAATTGCTAAAACAAATTGTCAATGAAAATTATAAGCTCGTTATGGTTGATAAAAAGCTAAGTGGATTTGATGCTGATAAACTAGCAGATACTATCCTTCAACATAACAAGGCTAGCGAAGTCAAATTAAGATCTGTTGTGTTTGCAGATCCAGAAGACGGCACATTTGGCGGTAAATTTAATGAAGTTATGAAATATAGTATAACAAAAGCTGATTTAGAGAAATTAGCCAAAAAATTTATATAATGGGACAGAAATATGAGAAACATTAAAATTTTAGCAGTTGATGACGACGCTATCAACTTGAAACTTTTGGAAGTTATGCTTAAAAAGTATGGCAGAATTGATGAAATCGTCAAAGCTGCCAATGGTCTTGAAGCATTAAGTATTTTGGAGAACAGGCAAGATATTGATCTTATTTTGCTTGACATAGTTATGCCAGTTATGAACGGGCTTGAATTCCTAGATAACCTTCACGCTAGGGACGAAGTCGCTCATATACCTGTTATCGTCCTAACGACAGATGAAACAGCGAAAAGAGAAGCTCTTAATAAAGGTGCTTATGACTTTATGACAAAGCCTGTTTATGACAAGGATTTAGCTCGCAAACTTGATGATGTTATGAATATCATCGCAGATTAGAATTTAGGCTGGTTTTCAGCCTAAATTTTTTATTTTCCCTACAATTTTATTTTTTTGTCCTCGTAGCTCAGTAGGATAGAGCGCAAAATTCCTAATTTTGAGGCCACAGGTTCGAATCCTGTCGAGGACACCATAATTTTCCATTTGAAATATTGTTGCAACTAAATAAAGCGTATAATTATCTAAAATATCTAGGAATTTAAATAAATTTATTAAATATTATCAATTACGCAAAATAATTAAGGAATTTTGTGCTAAAATCTAATGATTTTAACTTCAAAGGATATTAAAATGAAATGGCGTGGTGGCAATCAAAGCTTAAATGTCGATGACAAAAGAGCTAGTTCAGGCGGTGGCGGCGGGATAAACCTTGCTTTGCTAATTCCGATTGTAAAATTTTTGATAAAAACAAAATTTGGTAGAATTATCCTTTTAGTGGGCGTCGTAGCAGCGTTTTTAGGTTTTAATCCTTTAAATCTTTTAAATTTCTCTGCCGTAGGCGGCAACGCAAGTGCTTCAAAATTCCAAAACACACAAGCCGATCAAGAAGCAAAAGACTTTGTCGCTACCATCTTAAAACAGACAGAAGATACTTGGGGAGCGATTTTTTCGCGACATAATGCAAGATATGTAGAGCCAAAATTGCTACTTTTTCACGGAGCGATTAATAGCGGTTGTGGCTATGCAAGCTCACAAGTAGGACCATTTTACTGCCCTGTTGATACAAAAATTTACCTAGATACGGACTTTTTTAGCGATTTAGCAAAAAATCATAATGCAGCAGGCGATTTCGCACAAGGTTATGTCATCGCCCACGAAGTCGGACACCATGTGCAAAATTTGCTAGGAATTTTAAGCAATGCCGATAAATTAAAAGCTAGAACAAACGAATCTGGCGCAAATGCGATTCAGGTAAAAGTCGAGCTTCAAGCCGATTGTTTTGCCGGAATTTGGGGACATAATCAATACAAAATTTTAGAAGACGGCGACTTGGAAGAAGCCCTAAATGCCGCCACGATGATAGGCGATGATACCTTGCAAAAAAAGGCTCGTGGCTATGTCGTGCCTGATTCTTTTACGCACGGAAGCGGTAAAGATAGAAAAGAGTGGTTTTACAAAGGCTTTAAAACAGGAGATTTGAATGCGTGTTTGACAGGTTTGGAGAGTTGGTAAAATTTAGCTTTAATAAAATTTGAAGTTGAAATGAGCCTAGCTTTCGCATTTGCTTCACTTGAATAGACGAAAAAGTCTAATTCTGCGTTTGCAAATGCGAAATCGTCGGCATTAGCTCTGCTTTGCAAGAAACCTGCGACTTTCGTCGCACCGCTTCGCTTGTTTTGTTATTTAAATTTGCATTGAATTATTTTGCAGATTTAATAAATTCAGTATTGAAAGATACTGACCGAATTTAAATTTGCTAGTTTGTTGATTGGTAAGAATATTTTTTGTGTGATAGCTAGGAGTTTTCATGGATTTAAAACTGTTTTTAATTGATAAATATAATAAATTAACAAATCGCAACAAAAGTGATTGTTTAAAAATATCTTATCAATTCAATGGCGTCCAAGTTAATTTGTATTTCGATGCTTATGATAATGAGAATGTTTCGTTAAATTTAATTTTACTTTATGAGAAAGATTGTTATTACACAAGTTTAAACCTTCGTTGTTTGACTAATCAAAAATCTTTTTTACCGAATTGTCCACGCAACATTTTATATAAAATTTTAAATTCAGATTTGACACATTTTTATGAAAGTATGCGAGAACATATTAGAAATGAAAACTTTAATGTGGAAGAATACGATTATGATTTTATAAAAGTTGCATCAAAGCGAGAAGATAATGATAAACCATTTTTAAGCCATTTAAGAAAAGCAAATATGCAAGAATCGCATTTAAAAGAATTGAACGATAAATTTAATATTTCAAAAGAAGTATTGTATGCAATAAAGAAAGCACAATATACTATCGTAACAACGAGCGATCCAAAAAAAAGAAAAAATTTAACTGTCATATTAAGTGAAAAAGATATACGGCTAAATAATAAAAATTAAACCCAAAATACGATATGTAGCACCGTAGGGTGGGCATCCTTGCCACCAAAACAAAAATTTGCTTCCATTGTCATTACAAGAATTTGTCGTAAAACAAATTCGTGGCAATCTACAACTTTTAATCAATCGATTTATTTCAATGTCATCATTCTCACAGAAAATGAGCGTAGCGACACAAGCACGAAGTGCGAAATGGCATTTGGACGAGCGAAACGAAGAATCTTTATTTAAATTGACTATTGAATTATTCTATTTTTTTTGGTGGGCAAGGATGCCCACCCTACGAAGCTACGATAATACTTATCGTTGTTCTTTATATCCAAGAGATTTTAGTATTTCTAATCCTTCTTGGTCGTTTATATATTTAAAAGTTACTTCTAGTGAAATTAATGAAGGCAAAGCTTCATCTCCGCCATATTGTTTAACTAATTTTGCATATTCTATCTGTCTATCACGCATTTTTTTATATTTTTCGCTTTTTGCGTATTCTTTTTGTTTTTCGTTAATTGGCTCTTTTATTGCGATAGACAAATCATTAACAAATCCTAAGTTATTATTAAACCCAGTCGATATACCTATCATGCTTGTAAATGTTTTATCTTTTAAATTTTGAAAAAACAGCTCCATAGTTTTGATTTTATCCATATAGTGTGGTTCTTTTATTAGGTATTTTTTTAAATTTGGAAAAATATCATTTGCGAAAACTGGCGGGTAGAAAAGCTCCGCACTCATACCCTCATCAAACATAATTTGCATAATTTGTGCAGTTTTATTATCGTCAATGCTTTCATTAGCAATGATTATAAACGGAAGCAAATCATTTGTATATAGTTTTGGTTTATAGCTCATCAAAAGTTCAAACATTTTTTCATCAAAAACCTTGCCTTTTGTTATGGCTTGAATTTTTTCTTTTCTTTCTTTCACATATTCATCGCTTTGAAACGGCATTT
>JAGAZK010000026.1 GCA_017940085.1 Campylobacter sp. | reverse complement strand
TCTCCAATTTGTTTAACAAATTTCATTCTTTTGTTTAAAAGCTCTAAAATTTGATCATCAACACTATTGATTTCTAATCTAATTTGTTCAATATTTTGCATTTATATTCTCTAAAATTTCATTTACACTTGGATAAATTTCGTCCAAAATCGCTAAATCAACACCTGATTTTTTCGGATTTGAAACCTTTCCGCTAAGGACTAAATTTGTTTTCATATTTAAAGCTTTTGCATCTACTAAATCACCTTTTACATCATCGCTTATAATGGTAATATCGCTAAATTCGGCACCGTGTCTTTGTTTTTTGATAAGATTTAAAGCCCTTTCATAAAACGCAACACTTGGTTTGCCCACAGCTATGCTTCCTACGCTAGTTGAAACCCTTATCATAGCAGTTATTGCACCAACTCCAGGATACAATCTTCCATTTTTTTTGTAAATACTTGTGCCGTGCATTGCTATAAGTCTTGCTCCATTTAATGCAAGTTCGTTCATAAGAGCAAAATCTTCAAATTTAAAGTCATTTCCACTTGCGATTAATATTGCTTTGGGATCATTATAGTCCAAAGTGTAGCCCAAATCTTGCATAGTTTGTTTAAATTCAATCGCACCAAATGGTGCTATATTGCAAGGTGCTAAAATTTCTTTTAATACACAAAATGGATCCAAATAAGCATTGTCTTTTATATCAAGACCTTTTGATCGTAAATTTTCTAAAAAATCATCGCTTTTAAATTTAGTATTGTTTGTAATCACAATATAAGGAATATCTTTTTGATTGAAAAAATCAATTAATTCTTTGGCACCTTTTATCAAGCTTTTGTCGCTATCGCTAAGAAGTGTGCCTTGCACATCTACAAAATACATCTACACAAACTCTCTTTGGTTTTTTATCAAATCTTCAAAACTCTCTCTTTGGCGAATTAACCTATCTTTGCCGTTTTCTATGGCGATCTCTGCTGCTCTTGGGCGAGAATTATAATTGCTAGACATCGAAAATCCATAAGCACCAGCTGATTTTACGACTAATAAATCTCCGTCTTTTAATTCAGGCAATTTTATATCTTTTGCAAGAAAATCTCCGCTCTCACAAATCGGTCCTACGACATCGCAAAGCTCAAATTTGCTCTTATCGCTTAAATTTGGCGTGATTATTTCGTGATGAGCTTGATAAAGACTTGGACGAATTAAATCATTCATCGCACCATCGACTATAATAAATTTTTTGCCATTTTGACCAATTTTTTGATAAATAACTTTAGTCAAAAGCTCACCACCATTTCCTACCAAAAATCTACCCGGTTCGCACACTATGGTCATATCTTTGCCTTTTAGGGCACTAAGAATGCCTTGAGCATACTCATATAAATTTGGCTCATTTTCGTCTTTGTATCTTATCCCAATACCGCCACCAACATCAAAAAATTTAATATCAATCTCTGCTGCTTGCAATTCGCTAACCAAATCACTAACGATATTTGCAGCCTCAATTATAGGCGAAATATCGCTTAATTGGCTTCCTATATGAAAATGAATACCACAAGGCTCTAAAAATTCGCTTTTTTTGCAGTATAAATACATATTTTTGGCATCTTTTATACCAACTCCAAATTTATTCTCACTCAAGCCAGTAGATATGTAAGGATGGGTTTTTGGGTCAATATTTGGATTTACTCTGATTGAAATATTGACTTTTTTATTAAGTTCTTTGGCGGTTTTTTCCACCAAAAGCATTTCTGATGGGCTTTCAATATTTATCATCAAAATGCCTAAATTTACAGCTGCTTTGATTTCTAATTCACTTTTACCCACACCGCTATAAATTATTTTGTATGGTTTTGCTCCTACAAAAAGAGCTGCTTTTACTTCGCCTATACTCACACAATCAAATCCAGCTCCCAAATCACAAAGCATTTTAAGTAAGCTTAGGTTTGAATTTGCCTTAACTGCGTAGCAAATCAGTGATTTTCTTGCAATAAATTCGTTTTTTAGACTTTCATAGCGGTTTTTAATATAATCAAAATCGTAAATATAAAGCGGGGTGCCGTATTTTTGAGCAAGTTGTGTATAATCCATAAAATCTCCGAAAATAAAAATCTTTTAATTTTAGCTAAATTTGGCTAAAAAACAGCTAAGCATTTTTATAAAATTTAAATCCTGCAAATCCAGCTAAGATAACAATAGGCAAGATAATGCCAAACTCTGGTATCACAACTCCATTTTGAGAAAATCTCACAAGCACAAATAAAATCCCCCAAAGCCCCAGAGATACCAAAATACAGCCAAAACTCACCAATGCCAAACTCGCAAACCTAGCAGTAATAGGCAAATAATAATAAATTATTATCACCATCAAAGGTGCAAACAGCGGAAAAAACACCATTTTATAAAGTGCGGATTTGATTTTATTGATATTTATAGCTTCATCTTGAAGTAATTGTATGGATTTGAGTGCATCAAGTATCGAATACGAAGTATCGCTTTGATAAATTTTTTGTATGGTTTTGGGTGAAAATCCTTCTAAAACTTCTAAATTTTGGATCATTTGGCTTGTAATTGCTTTTTCGCCTAGTTTTAAATTTGGTGAAAAAGCAATTATTTTTGCATTTGAAATAATCCAGCTATTGCCATTAAATTTAGCTTCATCGCCTATGATTTGATTTTGGATTTTATCATCTTTAAGCTCAAAGATTTTCACACCTTTTGCTATGTTTTGATTAAAATACAAAGAATTAATATAAATAAATTTATTCTCAAATCTCAAAAAAACAGCACTATTAAGATCAGCTGGTTTTTGGGCGTCTTTGACAAAATCTTGATGCTCTTTAGCATAAGCAAACGGCGTCATATACACACAAATTTGAGTAAGCGTAAAAAACAAAGCTATAAAAAAAATCGGCAAGATAAGCGAATTTTTCCTAATCCCAAGTGCGTAAAAGCTTACAAGTTCGTTACTTCTAATAAGATTTGTAGCAGTTGTAATCAAACCCAAAACCAAACTTAGTGGCAAAGTATATTCAATAGCTATAACAAAAGTCAAAGCACAATAAATTAGCTTCAAATTCGCACTGCTTGGCATTTTATCTAAATTTACGAGCAAATCTATACCCACATAAAAAAGCTCCAATGCCACAAAAATAATGAAAAAATATTTAATATAAATAAGACCAGTGTATTTTATAAAAATTTTCATTTACCCAAACTCCAAAGCGTGATTTTAACAGAATTTATCTAAATTTATGCTAGAATTTGTCCAAATTTAAAGGAAATTTGTGAAAATACTTTTAGCCACTTCAAATCACGGCAAAGTCAAAGAAATAAAAGAATTTTTCAAAGATTATCAAATTTACGCTTTTGGCGATATTTTGGAGCCTTTTGAGATTGAAGAAAACGGCACCACATTTCAGCAAAACGCCATTATAAAATCAAACGCTGTATTTAATGAACTCAAAAAACAAGGCTTAGATGACGAATTTATCACTCTTAGCGATGATAGCGGGATTAGCATACAGGCACTAAATTGGCGACCGGGCGTGTTTTCAGCAAGATACAGCGATGATGGCACACTTTCAAATCGCGATGAAATCGGAGCAAAAAACCGCCAAAAAGTAATTTATGAGCTTCATGAAATGGGACTTAATCAAAGTTATGCGTTTTATACTGCTTGTATGGCAATCACAAGCAAATTTGGCACATTTAACGCACACGGATTTATGCACGGCAAAGTAATTGACGAAGAAAAAGGCGATCATGGATTTGGGTATGATTATATGTTTATCCCAAATGGATTTGACAAAACTACAAGCGAATTAGACCCGAGTATAAAAGCTCAAATTTCACACAGAGTCCATGCTTTAAAGCTAATCTCATACATAATCAAAAATTTAGCCAAAATTTATTAATTTAATCAAAATTTAATTAAATTTAGTCCAAATTTAACTCACAAAAGATTAATTCAAAT
>JAGAZK010000025.1 GCA_017940085.1 Campylobacter sp. | reverse complement strand
CGCCTTTTGGGATTTTTGCACCCAAAGAAATATAACGATCAGGATTTTTTAGAAAATCTACTATTTCTTTTACTTCTTCTTTTGATTCTTCGACACCAGCCACATCATCAAATTTAACCTTAGGTCTTTCGCTATTTACAAGCTTTTTACTGGATCCCATTCCAAGTATGCCACCACCGAGATTTTTTTGCATTCTACTTGCCAAAAGCATCCAGATTCCAAAAAATATAAAAACAGGAATTACCCAAGAAAACAGCATATCGCTTAGCCAATTTGTTTCTGAATATGCCGAATATGTAATGCCATTTTCTTCTAAAAGTGGAACTAAAGTGTTGTCATTGGCTACTTTTTTACTGATATAGACCATTCCTTGAGCATTTTGGGCTTTGATTGTATTTTGACCAATCGAAACGCTAGTGATTTCTTTTTGTTTTATCATTTGTTTGAGATCAGAATACGCTACATTTCTCGATCCAGCCATACTCATCTCGCTACCCATTTGTTCAGGAACAAAACTTCTAAAAATCAAAACCATAACAATAGCAAAAATCGCAAAAGTTATAATTGGATTTTTATTGAAAAAATTATTATTTTGGTTGTTGTTTTGATTATTTTGTTGGTTATTTTCCATTTTTTTCCTTAAAAATAAAGCTTTCCCACTCGTTTTGAGTGATATTTTTTATTAAATTTAAATCCGAAAAATCTTTTAAGATTTTGTCTTTATATTTATTTAAAATACCTGAGAGTATCAAATACCCACCATTATTTAATGCACCTTTTAAATTTGGTGATAAAACCAAAATCACATCTGCAATTATATTAGCTATTATTAAATCATATTTCTTATTTGTATTAGTTATCGAGCCATTCCAAATTTGATTTAACAAAACAGCGTTTTTTTCAGCATTTTCTCTAGTAGCTAAAACTGCTTGTTCGTCTGTATCACAGCTATCAACGCTTAGTCCTAATTTAGCCAAAGCGATACTCAAAATCCCGCTTCCACAGCCCACATCAATAGCAGTTTTATGTAAATTTGGCTCTACAAACTCACTTATTAAATTTAAACAAGCATTTGTGCTTTCATGATGACCAGAGCCAAAAGCAAGTGCTGGATCTATGACAATATCAATATCTCCATTTCGCTCACACCAGCTTGGACGCACATAAAATTTACCAACTCTTATTGGATTAATAGAGTTTTTATATTTTTCAATCCAATCGATATTATCTTTTTGTGTTGTTTGAGTTTTTATATCAATACCAGCTCTTTTGGCAAATTCGCATAAACCAAATTCAATCAAATTTGGATTTTCTTCTTGCCTAATAATAAAGCCATTTGTGATTTCTTCTACGCAAGTAACGCCCAAATCAAAGGCAAATTCTTTTAGAATTTCATTTTGCGAGCTAAAAACACTTAACTCGAAAAATTTATCTTTCATGCTGGTGATACGCCAAGCACATCTTCTAGTTTTTCTTTTAGGACTTGTGGAGTAAATGGTTTGACTATATAATTATTCACACCAGCTTTTAATGCAGTGATAACTTCAGCTTTACCGCCTTCAGTTGTAACCATTATAATAGGCATATCTTCATATTTTTTCTCAGCTCTAACTTTTTTAACAAGCTCGAGTCCGTTCATTTCAGGCATATTCCAGTCAGTTATAAGCACATTTATGTCAGCATTTTGTTGCAACAAATCCCAAGCTTCCACACCATGTTCTGCTTCTAAAATATCTTTGTGTCCAAGTCTTTGCAAAGTATTTTTTATAATCCTTCTCATCGTAGAGCTATCATCGACAACCAATAACTTCACGGGCTATCCTTTTTGTAATTTATCGCTGTATTTTAGCAAATTTAACTTTTAAATAAACTTTAATTAAGTATTTTAAATGCTTTTTCTAAATCAATTTTTCCTTCATAATATGCTTTTCCTATAATTACACCACTAATATCATCACAACTAGCGATTTTTTCAATATCTTCTAAATTTGCTACACCGCCACTTGCTATTGTTGGGATTTTTGAGACTTTTGCAATTTGGCTTGTAAATTCTAAATTTACTCCGCTCAAAGTGCCGTCTTTACTAATATCAGTAGCTATTATAGCTTCTACTCCGGCATCGGCATACAATTTGGCTAAATCTGTGGCTTTGATTTTACTGACCTCAGCCCAGCCCTCAACCGCTACAAATCCGTCTTTTGCGTCTATCCCAACTACGATTTTGTATTTTTTTGTCATATCTCTAACAAATTCTGGATTTTTTAAAGCAACTGAGCCTAAAATCACGCGATCTACGCCTAAATTTAAATAATCTTTGATTTTTTCTTCGTTTCTTATTCCGCCACCAATTTGGATTTTTAAATTTGTATTTTTAGCGATTTTTTCAACTACACCAAAATTTACACTCTCCCCAGCAAATGCTCCATCTAAATCCACAATATGAAGCCTTTTTGCACCCAAATCTTCAAATTTTTTAGCAAATTCACTAGGATTGTTTGAATAAATTTTAGCTGAGTTCATCTCACCTTTAAAAAGCCTAACAGCACAGCCGTTTTTAAGATCAATTGCTGGTATAATTTCCATCATAACTCCATAAAATTTTTAAATATTTTCAAACCATTTTCGTGGGATTTTTCCGGGTGAGGTTGGAAGCCAAAAATATTATCTTTTGCCACGCTACTAACAAAATCATAACCATAATTTGTCTTTGAAAGCATAATTTCGTCATCACACACCACATGAAACGAATGCACAAAATACAAATATGCACTCTCATCTAAGCCCTTGTTTATAGGCGTAGAGCGAGTAAATTCGCACGAATTCCAACCCATATGTGGGATTTTTAATTTTTTATCAAATTTACTCTCATCAAATTTGATAATACTTCCTTTTAAAATACCAAGTCCGTCGTGTTCGCCAAATTCATAAGATTTTTCAAACAAAAGTTGCATTCCAAGACAAATACCCAAAAACGGCTTATTTTGCGATACAAACTCATAAATAGCTTTGTCTAAATTTGCTGATTTTAATTTAATCATAGCTTCGCCAAAAGCACCAACTCCAGGCAAAATAGCTTTATTAAATTTAGCCAAATCATTTGGGTTGCTTACTAAAACTGCTTTTTGTCCTAGAAATTCAACAGCATTTATGACACTTTGTATATTTCCAGCACCATAATCAATTATAGCTATCATCAAAACTCGCTTTTAATCTTGTCTTGCTTAGTAGTCCATAAATACGCACTTAAAGCTATCAAAAGCACAGCCACACCACCAATCAAATAAATCGCATAAATAATCTGACTAGGATCTGTAATAGCAAATTTAAACACTAACATCAAAGCTTCAATCGCCAAAGCTATAATAATACTACCAATAAATCTTATTACGATTTTGCTTGCACTTGTTTTTTCTTTGTGTGCTTTGCCCAAAACTTCTTCATCAAATATAACCTTAACCAAATCAAAAATCGCCAAAGCCAAAGTCAAAATAATCGTAGTTTCAAACATTTCGCTTATGTTGATTGCTGAAAATTCCTTAATAAAGCTTTTGATTGCCAAAGTAAATAGCATCGCAACCACCAAAAACAAAGCCAAAGCAAAAAATCCATAAATGACTTTTGAAAAATTAATAAATGTGTGCTCTAAAAGGCTAGGAGATATGAGTTTAAGGACATCTTTTAGGCTAATATCCACACAAACAATGTATTTAAGATGATTGTTTTCATCATAAATCGGTTTTGACGCAGTTACGCACAGCTCATTTGTCAGACTTGATGGATACGGATCACTCAAAACACAGCGTTTTTCACGCACTGCTCTATAATAATAAGCTTTGTTGCTCCTATTTTCGCCTTTTCCGAGCATTTTTTTGGAATCAAGGCTGATATTATCATTTATTTGAACACCATCTGCACCAAGAATATAAAATGCGTCAAAATGCTCAATCTCATGAGCCATTTTATCAAAGCCGATTTCGATCGTTTTAACGCTTACACCAGGGAGTTTATTTGGGATATTTCTTTCAAACAAATACGCCAAATATGCCCTGACATTGTAACGAATTTCACTAAATTTTCTTATATCACTGATTAACATTTATCGCCTTAAATCATCAAATTTGATTAAATTTAATCAAATTTTAGTAAATTTACTAGTTTAAATTTATTCTCCAAACAATGCTTTTAGATTTTTTAGTCCTTCTTCATTATCTTTTTTGATCTCTCCGCCAAGCTCGTGCAATTCGATCTCAAAACCTGTAAGCATACTAGCAAGTCTGATATTTACGCCATTTGCTCCAATTGCTTTGCTTTTTTGTTCGCTTACTATTGAAACTATGGCTTTTTTGTCTTGGACTTTGACTGAGCTTACAATCGCTGGAGATAATGCTCTGGCTATAAAAATTGCTGGTTCGTTTGAATATTCTATAGCATCGATATTTTCGCCATTTAATTCAGCACTTACTGCATTAATTCTCACTCCCTTTACGCCCACAGTCGCTCCTACTGGATCTATGCTTGGGCTTGTAGAATACAAAGCTACTTTTGCTTTTTTGCCCGGAATTCTAGCACTATTTTGGATTATCACGCCACCGTCTTTTATTTCAGGGACTTCTGATTTTAGAAGTGCTTCTAAAAATTTAGGGCTTGTGCGAGAAAGCTCTACTTTCATACCATCTTTTTTGTCAAATCTAACACTTTTGATTATAGCTTTTACGGTGTCGCCGATTTTAAATTTTTCATCTTTTATGCGGTTTTTGCGACTCATTACAGATCTAATCTCGCCCACTTCTATAAAAGTATTTTCTTCGCCATCAATGCCAGTTACTGATCCGACAACTAATGAGTTTATTTTTGAGCTGTATTTTTCGTAAATTTTTTCTTCAATCAATCTTTGGATATG
>JAGAZK010000024.1 GCA_017940085.1 Campylobacter sp. | reverse complement strand
GAAATGCAAAATTTGCAAAATTTAGCCAAAAATTTAAATTTAAACGCCGAATTTAAAGGGAGTGTGAAAAATATCGACGAATATTATTCGCGCGCAAAAATCATCGTATCAAGCTCGCTAAATGAGTGTTTGCCAAATGTTTTGGTTGAAAGTATCAGATTTGACTGCGTTCGTGTCGCAACGCCTACGGTTGGGGCAAAAGAGCTTATAAAAGACGGCTTTGATGGATTTATTAGCGATGATTTTAGAGCCGAAAATTTAGCAAAAAAAATAAAATTTGCTATGCAAAGCAACAACGAAATTACGCAAAATGCAAATTTGCAAAAAGATGAGTTTAAAATAGAAAAAATTTATGGAAAATGGCTAGAATTTATAAATTCAACTTTGGAGAAAAATAATATATGTTTTATGTAAAATTATTTATAAATTTGATTTTATATTTATTTGCAAAAATTACGCCAAAAAGTGAAAAAATTTGGCTTTACGGTGCTGTAAATGGGGCAAATTTTAGCGATAATAGTAGATATTTTTTTGAATACATGCGCCAAAACCACCCACAAATCAGAAGCATTTGGATTACAAAAAACGACGCAGTATTGCAAAAACTACAAAATCTGGGCATTGAGTGCTACAAAGCATACTCACCAAAGGCGATATATTTTGGGCTAAGAGCTGGATTTTTTATTACTTCACATGTTGTAGATATGGCATTTATGGGAAATACAGCCACAAAAATCATAAATCTCTGCCACGGCGTTCCGCTTAAAAAAATAGGCGGCGATGATATCTACGATCCAAGCACACATAAAAGCATAAAAAACTGGCTAATTACAACTTTTTTCCCATTTACCGTGGTAAAAAACTCCCTAATTTGTGCCAGTGGCGAAGAGGATAAAAAACATTTTTTCTCAGCTTTTAATTTTAATTATTTTAATGTCAAACTAGATGATATTGCAATCACAGGATATGCTAGAAACGATATTTTGCAAAGCATAAAACCTAAAAATTCGCAAATCAATGTTTTATATATGCCAACTTTCCGCAAAGCAGGAAGCGATGAAATAGATCTTTTTAGCGATTTTAAAGCAGTAGAATTTGATAAAATTTTTAAAGAAAAAAATATCAAATTTATCATAAAAATTCACCCTTTTAATCGTCCAAATGAACAAATTTTAAACACTCTTAAAAATTGCGAAAATATCAAATTTGCCCCCATGATCGATGCTGCCCAGCTTTTATGTAAGGCCGATATTTTAATCACTGATTATTCGAGTTGTTATATTGATTTTTTACTCACAAATAGAGCCTTAATTTTTGCTCCATTTGATTATGAGAGATACATAGCCACTTCCAGAGAGCTTCATTACGATTACGAGACTGTTACACCTGGGGCTAAATGCAAAAACTGGCAAGAAGTCGTTGCCGAGATACTAAATTTAGCTAGTGGAGTCGATAAATTTAAAGACGAGCGTGAAAAAGTGCGTGATTTTTTTCACAGATACAATGATACAAAGGCTTGCGAGCGTGTATATCAAACTATAAAGGATAAATTTTGCAACCATTAATCTCAGTAATTGTTCCTGTTTATAATGTAGAAAAATATCTTGAAGAGTGTATAAATTCTATCATAAACCAAACTTATAAAAATTTAGAAATTATCTTAATCGATGACGGAAGCACAGATAAAAGTGGCGAAATTTGCGATGAATTTGCCACACAAGATAATCGAATAGTAGTAATCCACAAAGAAAATGGCGGCCTAAGTAGCGCTAGAAATGCCGGACTTGATATTATGCAAGGAGAATATCTAAGCTTCATAGATAGCGATGATATGGTTGATGAAAATTTAATACAAACACTATTTTTATTAATTGAAAAATATAAGACAAAAATTGCAATTTGTGGATATGATAAATTTTCACAAAATAGTGATATTGACAAAATTAAAGAAAAAAATTTAACTATTAATGATGATTTTTCTTATACGCCAGAAGAAGTTTTTAACGAAAGTTTAAAAGTTAAAACTT
>JAGAZK010000003.1 GCA_017940085.1 Campylobacter sp. | reverse complement strand
TTTCGTTGCGATGTAAATGTAAGCATCCGCCCAAAAGGCGATGATAAACTTTATACAAGAGTTGAGATAAAAAATCTAAATTCATTTAAATTTATCCAAAAAGCTATCGAATACGAAGTAGATCGCCAAATTACCGCTTGGGAAGACGGCAAATACGATGAATTAGTTGTCCAAGAAACAAGGCTTTTTGATACAAATAAACTTATTACTAAATCAATGCGAAGCAAAGAAGATAGTGCAGAATATCGCTATTTTCCAGATCCTGATTTATTGCCTGTAGTAATTAGTGATGAAATGATGAATGAAGGCAGTATTTTGCCAGAACTTCCAGACCAAAAGAAACATCGCTATATAAATGAGCTTGGTATCAAAGAAAATGAAGCTAAAGTATTGATTAGCTCGTATGAAATGGCTAAATTTTTTGAAGATTTAATATCAAGTGGAGTTCCTGCTAAGCTTTGTGTAACTTGGCTGAGTGTGGAATTGCTAGGTCGTCTTAAAAACGGCGTAACTATCGAAAATAGCCCTGTAAATAGTAAAAAAATGAGCGAACTTTTAATTCGTATAAATGACGGAACTATCAGCCAAAAAGCCGCAAAAGAAGTGCTTGACTATCTAATGGAAAATGATGAAAGCGTAGATAGTGTGATAGAAAAACTTGGACTTAAACAAGTTAGCGATGACGGGGCGATTGTGGCTATAATTGACGCTGTGTTAAACGCAAACGCCGATAAAGTCACCGAATATAAAAGCGGAAAAGATAAACTTTTTGGCTTTTTTGTAGGGCAGGTTATGAAAGAAGGCAAAGGAGCATTTAATCCTAGTAAAGTAAATGAGCTGTTAAAAGTAAAATTATAAATTTTTTCAGACTTAGATGAATTGGGTCATTAAATTTACCTATTTATCGCTCAATTTATTTCCCAGCTCGGATATTATTTCGCACAAATTTTTGCCTATGATTGTAGTAGATAGACTTTTTGTCTTATCTCCTTTATATAGGTAAAATTTGTGCAAACTAATCATAACCTGTCTTGAATATTTTTGAAAAAATACAGCGAGTTTAAAATACTGCGTTTGATTAAATTTACTCACAAATATTTCTCAAATACTGCGTGTTTTTGTCATACTGAGCCTTTATGTGTAGAAATCTTAAGTAAATTTAATTAAATTTATTGTCATTCTGAGCGAGACGAAGAATCTAAATTTACTCACAAATTTAATCAAATTTATGAAAATATCAATAATACCACTAATTTAATTTATTTTTATTCAAATTTAGCTATAATTTGATTTTGATTACTAAAATTTAGGCTTAATACTCAAATTTTGAGTTTAAATTTGGAGAGTAAATTTGCACACCCAAATCGATAAACAAGAAATTGCTTTTAGATCGTTAATCGGTATGATTGTTATTTGCGTAATGCCAGTATTTTTTTATCAATATTTTACTCATATTATTTCTAGTTTTGCTCTCAAAGTAGATGCTGTAGCTCCAGAAGAAGATTTAGGCAAATCATTTGAAGCATTTATTGCTTTTTGGGAATTTTTCAAATTATCGCCTATTATTTTGGGATTTTATTATTTGCTTAGTTATATGATTTTGTATTTTGCATGGAAAAAAGACAAAAAGATTTATGATTTTGTTTTTGAGATGATGATAGCTTGTATGTTGTATCTTTTTGCACAATCATTTTTTATACTTATTTTAAGTAAATTAAAATTTGCATACGACATAAGCTATGCACTTTTTAATCAAATCTCATCTATAGCAAATTTGTGCTTTGTTTTGTTGTTTTTTTATACTTGGTTTAAGATAAGTCAAATGGAGATAAAAAAATGAAAATCTTTAAAATTTAATTAAAATTACAAATTAAACATTTTTGATTATTTTTAGGTAAATTGATTTGTGATACAATTTTTTTTAATTTACTTTAAAGGAAGAAAAATGAAACTCCCAAAAATCATATTTATGACTATCATTTTAGCAAGTTTTGTATTCGCCAAAGTCAATATCAACACAGCTACAAAAGATGAACTTATGATGTTGCCAGGTATCGGAGAAAACAAAGCCGAAGCTATCATAGAATATAGAAAAAACAATAAATTTGAAAAAATTGATGATATAAAAAATGTAAAAGGTATTGGTGAGAAAAGATTTGAAAAAATCAAATCAGATTTGTCAGTCAGTGGCAAAACAGACACTTCAAATCTAAAATCCGCTAAAAAATCAGATAAAAAAGATAGCAATTCTTCTAAGCTCAAAAAAGACGACAAAAACTCTAAATCTCAAGCTGAAAAATCCAAAAAAGATAGCGATAAAACCAAAAAATCAACTAAAAAATCCAAAAAAGACTCTAATTCTACTAAAAAATCAAAATCTTAAATTTAGTTAATTGGGACTAAATTTGTATTAAATTTTAATTAAAAAAAATATGATATATTTTGTCTTATTTTTAAGGAGAAAACTATGAACAATTTTCAAAATTGGGAAGAATTTAGTGCAGACAGTGCCACTGTGCCGTTTTTTAAAACTAGCGAAAATGGCGTGAATTTCATCGGATTTGACACTAGCAAAACAGGCTGTCCAGAGCCTATGATAAACGCTCTTGCTGCTTTAAATTTAGTAAAAGACGAAAACACAAAAGTTGTGATGATAAATATGCACTTTCCAAGTGGTCTAATCCCAAAAATCGAAGATAAATTTGATGTGGAAAGATCAGATTTAGACGATGGCAATGTAAAAGTCATTTTTAGTCTAAAAAAAGGCGAACAAGCCCAAAACTACGATACAAATGTAACTTGCCACGGATAAAATATTTCAAATTTGATTTAAAATTTGCTAAATTAGCTTTAAATTTGCCAAATTTAGCAAATTTAATAAAATTTAAAAGATAAAAAATGCTAAATTCGTTCGCTCCACCATTTAAGATAGTTTGCGGTTATTTTATTTTTGGCTTTTTGTTTTTGTTTTTTGCTCCGCTAATTTTGTGGCAAAGCGATTTTAACGATATTTTGTCGCCAAATAGTATCGGTGTGATACATTTTTTCTTGCTTGGATTTGTGTTAAATATCATCATAGGCTCACTTTATCAGCTCACAAGCGTTGTTTTGGAGAGC
>JAGAZK010000268.1 GCA_017940085.1 Campylobacter sp. | reverse complement strand
GACTTAGCTGATTTTGATACATATCACAGAGTTAGGGGTTTAAAATGGCCAGTTGTCGATGGCAAAGAAACTCAATGGAGATTTAATACTCGCTATGATACTTACGCCAAAAAAGCAAATCCAAACGGAAATTTTGCATTTTATGGAAATCAAGGAGCACTCCCAAGTGGTGATATGAAAGGTGTGACTTCTGGAGATAATAAAACTTCATTTAAAAATAAAGGTAAAATTTTCTTCCGCCCTTATATGGATCCAGCAGAAATGCCAAGCCAAGAATATCCACTTTGGTTATGCACAGGTCGTGTGCTAGAACACTGGCATTCAGGCACAATGACAATGCGTGTTCCTGAGCTATATCGTGCGGTTCCTGAAGCACTTTGTTATATGAACGAAGCTGATGGTAAGAAATTTGGCGTAGCACAAAACGATATTATTTGGGTCGAATCAAGAAGAGGTAAAGTAAAAGTCAGAGTTGATTTTAGAGGCAGAAATGTCCCACCAGCTGGACTTATTTATGTTCCTTGGTTTGATGAAAAAGTATTTATCAATAAAGTCTGCTTGGATGCGACTTGTCCGCTTTCAAAAGAAACAGACTATAAAAAATGTGCAGTTAAAATTTACAAGGCCTAATCATGCAAAGACGCGAAGTTTTAGGTTTGATCGGACTGCTTGTAGCTGGTGGCACGGGATTTTGTGAATTTGCTCTTGCAAATGACAAAATAAAACTCCGCCCACCAGGAGCCAAAGACGAAAAAGACTTTATGAGTAAGTGTATTCGTTGTGGGCTTTGTGTTGAAGCCTGTCCATTTGATACTCTAAAATTAGCCGAATTTCGTGATGGCGGTGTGCCAAATGGGACGCCTTTTTTCGAGCCAAGGAAAATTCCATGCTATATGTGTGAAGATATTCCTTGCACGGTCAAATGTCCTACTGGTGCATTAGATAAAGATCTAGTTAGCGAAAACGGAGAATTAAATATTAACAAAGCTCAAATGGGTGTTGCTGTAGTAGATCAAAAAAATTGTGTCGCATTTTTTGGAATACAATGCGATGCTTGTTATAGAGCCTGTCCTGTTTTGGATAAGGCTTTGTTTATTGAATACAAACGCAACGATAGAACAGATAAACACGCTTTATTGCTTCCTGTTGTAGATAGTGATTATTGCACTGGTTGTGGTAAGTGCGAAAAAGTCTGTATAACCCAAAAACCAGCTATTACTATACTTCCTAGAAATGTAGTTTTAGGTATCCCAAATGACAATTATGTCAAAGGTTGGATAGAAGGCGATGATGCTAGATTAGATGATGTCAAAAGCGACATCAAATTAAATCTAAAAAAAGGCACTGATTACTTAAATGACGGAGATGAGCTATGAAATGGACAATATTTAGAAGAATAGTTCAACTCGGTATTCTTGCATTGTTTATAGCAGGAAACTGCTATGGGATTAAGATTTTGCAAGGAAATTTAAGCTCATCAATGCTTTTTGATAGCATAAATTTAAGCGATCCATTTGCCTTGCTTCAATTATTTTTAGCAAGTTTTAGTATAGCTACTACGAGCTTATTTGGTGCATTGATTGTGCTAGTATTTTATGCGATAATCGCACCAAGAGCGTATTGCGGCTGGGTATGTCCTATAAATTTACTGACTGATTTAGCAGCTTGGATTAGAGCAAAGCTAGATATTAGAGCAAAAATATTAAACCTTAGCAATAAAACAAGATATTATTTGGTTGTTTTAGCTCTTGTTTGTAGCGGATTTTTCAGTATTGCTGCTTTTGAAACATTAAATTTTGTGGGATTTTTTACAAGAGCGGTTACTAGTTTGAGTATTACTGCTGTTGCTATTGCCATAGTCGTTGTCGTATTTGAAGTTTTTGCTGGAAATAGAGTAATATGCTCCCATTTATGTCCGCTTGGCGGATTTTGGGCGATAATAAGTAAATTTAGTCTAATTCGCATCTATCATAATGTAAGCAAATGTGAAAAATGCAATAAATGCAAAACGGTCTGTCCAGAAGTGCAAGTTTTAGATCTAATAGGAAAACAAGATTTTAAAATAAGCTCTGAGTGCATAAGTTGCGGTCGTTGCGTGGAAATTTGCCATGATGATGCTTTGAGTTTTAGTATTTTAGGAGTAAAAAAATGAAAAAAATGTTGATTTCTTCCACGATAGCGTTTATTATCGTGTGTTTGGGATTGAGCGGTTGCTCTGATAACAAAACAGAGCAAGGAATGGTAAGCCCTGAACAGCCACAAGCTCAACAACAACAATCAGTTAGCGATGCAGAGATAGGATTTAGATCTGATTTGACTAGCGAAGATTTGGTGTTGCCTACTTTTGAGCAAAATACTCAAGCAGCAGGCGAGAGCAAATTGGTTGAAAGAAGCTTTGAAAATGCTCCACCACTTATTTCTCATACGATTGAAGATATGTTGCCTATTACCACTGAGAACAATATGTGTATCTCTTGCCACCTACCAGAATTTGCAAAAGATTTAAATGCTACTTCTGTGCCAAAAAGCCATATGGCTGATCTAAGAGATGAAAAACAAACATTTGTTGAAGGCAAATTGTCAATGGCTAGATATGATTGTGTTTCTTGCCATGTGGCACAAACAAATGCAAAAGCACTTGTTCAAAATAACTTCAATGCAGAATTTAGATATGGCGATTCTAAGTCAAATTCAAATTTGCTTGATGTTTTAAATCAAGGTGCAGAATAAATTTAATAAAATTTGCGTAAATTTGCTTAAATTTACGCAAATTTAAAGGTGTAAAATGAAAAAGTTTTTTATTGTTTTTGTGTTTTTGTTGAGCGTTGTTTTTGGAGACCAAAAAATTGAAGTTGTTGGAAATATCGCTGTTTTGAAGCATTTTGATGATGCGATTTATGCAGGGACAGATGCTGGAAAATTATTTAAATTTGATCGCAAAAATAATAAAACCGAACTCATTTTTACATTACCGCAAATCAAAAGCTATATTGACGGGCAAATTGATTCAAAAATCATAGATATGGACAAATTTGACTCTAAATTTGCTCTTTTGATAGATGATGATTATATGCACAAAGCTCTTGGTATTTATGAAAATGGCGAACTTACAAAATTTTCTCCCCCGATAACTGGCATAAAAAGATTGTTTTTTCTTGATGAAAACACCTTAATCTTGCTAGGAATTGGTAGTGAGATTTTGTATTTTGATATAAACTCAAAAAAAGTTACATTTTCGCATAAAATCTCAGATTCGCCTTTTGGTGGAGTGGCTTTTGATAGACAAAAAAATCTTTTGTTGCTTTCAAATGAAGGTGGTGTGATTTATTTTTTTGATACTAAAAATAAGAAATTTTTACGCGAAAAAAGTATTCACAAAGACAATATTTTTAGCGTAGCGATGAATAAAAACCGCGTTATTACCGGCTCAAATGACAAAACTTGTTATTATGAAAATGGCAATGCGTGGAAATTTTTCAATGCTGGATTTTTGGTTTATAGTGTCGCATTAAGTGATGAATTTGGTGCATTTAGCGTAGAAGATGGGATCAATATAATCGATACCAAAGGAAATATCATCGAAAAAATTCCTTATGATGGCGAAATTATCAATTATTTAATATTTTATGGGGATTATCTAGTGGGAGCTGGATATGACAAAACTATACATTTTTGGAGTTATAAATGAATATTTCTAGTTTAGTTGTTTATCTAAAAGATCAGTCTTTAGCCCAAAATTTAATCGCTGAGATTTCAAAAATAGAAGGTTGTGAAGTCGCTGCAAACCAAGATGATAAGATTGTAGTTACGATTGAAAGCGAAGAGCTTGATTATGAAATAAAAGTATTTAAAAATATCCAAGCCATGCAAGGCGTAAGAGATGTGTCGATGATTTATACTTATCAAGATTTAGATGATGATATAGAAGCTGTAAATAACAACAATCTAGAAAACATCATGCTAGAAATAGATTCTAAAGACGCCAAAGATATTGAGTATAGCGGACATTTGAAAATTTAATCAAATTTATTAAATTTATTATTAAATTTATTGGCTATATTGCAAATATCATACTTTCATAAGCTGTTTTTTTTATTTATTGTGCTATAATCGCTCTATCAAGTGAGTGATAAAATGAGAATTTTGCTTAATATATTGCTTTTTAGTAGCTTATGTTTTGGAAATTGTAATATTATTTTAGACAGCACTAAAGACATAGTTGGGGCTGATTTTATAGACTCAAAACTTGCTCTTTTTGACACTAAAAAACTTCTTATTAAAAATACTTCTAAATTTGATGATTTGTTTTCTTATACAAGCCAAGCAAACAACATTATCTCAGCTAAATTGTTAGGGGGGGGGGATTTACTAGTTAGTTTTGACGATAAAAGTGTCAAAACAATAAATTTAAACTCAACTCAAGATATTTTAGATCCGCTCAAAACAAAAATCAACCAACCTTTTAATCAAATTTTACTCACCAAAGACAAAGCCGTATTTTTAAGCAAAAATCACGCTATTGTTTATGATTTTATCAACCGAATTTACAAAAGCAAAACTACAAATTTAAACTCAAAAATAATTGATAGTAAAATCAGCGAAAATTCCGTTTTTATCGCGTGTTTTGATAGAAATTTATATGAATTAAATTTGGGAGATTTTAGTATAAACAAAATCGCAAATTTGCCAAATTTAATAACAAAAGTTGAGATTTTAGACAATAAACCACTTGCCAGTATGATTGATGGAAAAATTTGGTATAAAAATCAAATTTATGAAATCTCAAAAAATAAAATTAGTGCCATAAAAGTTGGACAAAATGCCTTGTATTTTGGCGATAGCAAATCAAATTTAATAATTTCGGATTTAAATTTTCATATAAAAAAACAAATAAATTTAAAAGCTGATGAAATCAAGGAATTGTTTATTGATAGCTCAAATTTACTCGTAGTTATGTGGAATAGGGCTATTTATAATTGTAATCTAAAGAGTATCCATACTGATACAAATTTTTAAAAGGAGAGCCTATGAAAGCTTTTACTAAAACCTTTTTGGCTTTGGGTGCAGCTTTGTGTATGGTCAGCTCAAGTTTCGCTGCAAGTGAGCTTGAAACCATTATGAAAAAGCGAAATCTAAGCGAAAAAGATATTTTGGCGGCTGCAAAAACATATCAGCCAAGTGGCAAGAGAGACGAATTTATCGTCTTTAGCTCAGGCGGACAAAGCGGACAAGTCATAGTTTATGGCGTCCCGTCCATGAGAATTTACAAATATATCGGTGTTTTTACGCCTGAACCATGGCAAGGGTATGGATATGACAACGAAAGTAAAGCTATCTTAAAAGGCGGTGCGATTAGGGGCAAAGAAATATCCTGGGGCGATACTCACCACCCAAATTTTAGCGAGAAAAACGGCGAATATATGGGGGATTATCTTTTTATCAACGACAAAGCAAATCCTAGAATTGCTGTTATAAATTTAAAAGATTTTGAAACCACTCAAATCGTGGTAAATCCGATTATGAAAAGCGAACACGGCGGAAGCTTTGTTACTCCAAATACTGAGTATGTCATAGAAGCTAGTCAATACGCTGCTCCACTTGATAATGATTGGCATCCGATAGATGAATATGAAGCTGTATATCGTGGTGCGATTACTATGTGGAAATTTAATTATCAAAGCGGTAAAATCGAAGAAAACAAATCATTTTCTCTCGAACTCCCACCTTATATGCAAGATCTAAGTGATGCCGGAAAAGGCATTTCTATGGGTTGGGCTTTTACAAATAGTTTCAATTCAGAAATGTATACTGGTGGCATACAAAAAGGCTTACCACCTTTTGAAGCAGGTATGAGCCGAAATGATACGGATTATTTGCATGTTTATAACTGGCAAATTTTAGAAAAACTAGTCGCTGATAAGAAAAATTACAAAGTTATCAATGGACATAAAGTTATTCCGATTGAAGTTGCTGTCAAAAACAATGCTTTGTTTTTGATCCCTGAGCCAAAATCTCCACACGGAGTTGATGTTACACCAGATGGCAGATACATCATCGTAGGTGGTAAGCTCGATACTCACGCTAGTGTTTATGATTTCACAAAAATCAAAGCATTGATTGACAAAAAAGATTTTGCTGGTAAAGATCCATTTGGGATACCGATTTTGGATATGAAAAAATCTCTACACGGACAAGTTGAGCTTGGACTTGGACCGCTTCATAGCACTTTTGAGACAAAAGACGGTATAGTTTATACTAGCCTTTATGTTGATTCGCAAGTTGTTAAGTGGGATTACAAAAATTTAAAAGTCTTAGATAGAGTAAATGTGCATTATAACATCGGACACCTTGATTCTATGGAAGGTAAATCAGCCAAACCAAAAGGAAAATATGTTATCGCATTAGATAAGCTCTCAATCGATAGATTTAATCCTGTTGGTCCTTTGCACCCACAAAATCACCAATTAATTGATATTGGTGGTGCAAAAATGGAGTTAATCTATGATATGCCAATTCCTCTTGGTGAGCCGCACGATGTTATTTCAATCTCAGCAAGTAAGCTAAATCCGCATGTCTCATACAAAATGGGAACAAATTCAAGAACTGGAAAAGAACACAAAGGTATGACACTAGCCGGTCAAGAAAGGATTGAGCGAAACGGCAATAAAGTCAGCGTTTATGCTACTTTGGTGCGAAGCCATATAAATCCTGAGCACATCGAAGTAAATAAAGGCGATGAGGTAACGATTTATCTAACCAACCTTGAAAGAGCCCAAGATGAAACTCACGGATTTGGCATTGATATTTATAATGTCCATGCTTCAATCGAGCCTGGTAAGACTTCAAGCGTTACATTTAAAGCCGATATGGAAGGCGTTTTCCCATACTACTGCACCGAGTTTTGCTCTGCTTTACACTTAGAAATGATGGGATATTTGCTTGTAAAAGATCCAAAGAAAAAATATGAATCTGCAAGAAAAGCAAATTTGTTGAAATTAAGCCCTGAACAACTAAAAGCAGAGTATGACAAAGTAATTGCGACAAACAAAGCAACTGATGATGTAATTCAAAGTGTTGTTGCTTTCTTAAAAGAAAAACAATATGAAAAATTCCCAAAAGTCAAACGACTAGTCGAAGATGCACTCGATCAATACGGCAAAATCGCAGAAGTCAAAGCAAAAGCCGATGAAGCACACAAAAAAGGCGATTTAAACAATGCGATTTTATGGGAATATCAAGTTTGGCAATATATGGTAAAAACTGCCGATGTCGGACTTAGGGCTAAAAACAACCTTACAAGAGAGTTAGCAACTCCTATGAGTGCGATTGCCGCAAAAGGAGAAGAAGCCTACTTAAAAGGTGGTTGCAATGGTTGCCATGTCATCGGTCAAGTAAGCTCAGGTCCTGATCTAACAGGAGTTTTACTAAGACATGAAAATGCCGAAAAATGGGTAAGCGATTTTATTAAAAATCCTGCTAGCAAATATGAAGAAGATTATGTCAAAGCAATGATTAATTATTTTAACTTGCGAATGCCAAATCAAAATATGAGCGATGAGGAGATTAAAAATATAATTGAATACCTAAAATGGATTGATGAAAATGCGGGGTTAAATTAGTGCTTTTTGGCTCTTTTTAGGGAGACTTGATTTTGCTCTACTGCGACGGGCACAAGGAAATTTATTTCCAAATTTACACGCAAAAATGCTGTTCGCATTTCTTGCATCGTGTAAATTTCGTCTCATTTCGCAAAATCTTTGCAACCCTAAAAATAGCTCAAAAATCATGTTTTTGGGTAATTTTGCGTGAGATTTGTGAAAAATTTACTCGATGAACTTTGTTGTTCTATCTCGTAAATTTTTCACTGCACAACACGCAAAATTTACTAATTTAACAAATTTACAAGCAAATTTGGCGATTAAATTTGCCAAATTTGCTAATTTTTCAAATTTATAAATTTACAAATTTGTCTAAATTTTTAAATTTATAAATTTAAAAACCACAAGGCGAAGAGTTTTGAGATGATTTTTTGTGTTGCGTAGTAAATTTCGAGCGAGATAAGGCTAAAACGCCTATCGAGTGAGAAATTTACAAGCTCACGAAAAAGCACTCAAAAATCAAGCCGTTTAAGGAAAAGAGATGAAAAAATATCAAATTTATACTATCCTAGCCCTAATCTTAATGACAATCGGCTTTACAATCCCTGTTATTTCATTTCACGGTATGGGAGCAAAAATAAAAAACAATCAACCAATACCAACCTATACAAAAATGATTTTCAATCAATACACAAAATTGCAGTATAAAAACCACATAATCCCAGATGATGTCAAAAATGATTTAGACAAGCTCATAGAAACTAGGGCTGAAATCGGCGTTCCGTCTTTGCCTGTGTGGTATGTGAGCTTAGAAGCTCCAAATTATCCAAAAGAAGCATTTCCTGATGGAATTCCTGTTTATTTTCATGTAGATGGTTATAGCGGCGATGTGCATGAGATGAATACGATAAACCACTATATCGGTATGTATCCTATGGAGCATGGCGGAAATGTCGAGCGGTCTATCGCACCGTATTATTTGCTAGTGGCGACTTTGCTTATGATTTGGTATTTGTATTATAACGGTAAATTTAACTCACTTTTGCTCGTGCCGACTATCATCGCACCGATTTTGTTTATGGGTGCATTTACAGGCTGGTTATACTGGTATGGACACAATATGCAAGAGTGGGGTGCATTTAAGATTAAGCCGTTTATGCCAACTGCTCTTGGGGACGGCAAAGTAGCGCAATTTACCACGCATTCATATCCTAGTATTGGATTTTGGGTGATGATAGCGATGAGTGTGCTTTGTATTTTAGCAATACTATCAAAAAACAAATTTTTAAAGGAAAAAGCTAAGTGAAATTTATAAATTTGGTGTTGATTTTTGCAAATTTAGCTTTTGCTAATGCTTTACAAGAAGCTATAAATTCGGCTAAAAACGGTGATATTATCGAGCTTGGAAGCGGAGTTTATGAAGGCGATATTGTGATAAATAAAAGCATTACGCTAAAAGGACTTGATAAAAATGCCGTGATAAAAGGAAGCGGAAAAGGCAATGTCATAAAAATCATAGCACCAAATGTGAGAATTTTAAATTTAACCATAGAAAATAGCGGAGATTCGCATACTTATTTGGACGCAGGCATTAAATGCGAAAAGGCAAATAATATTGAAATCAGTCAAAACCGTATTAAAAACGCACTTTATGGCATAGATATGCAAGAGTGTAGCGGAGCTAAAATCACTCACAATGAAATCAGCTCAAAGCCCGTTGCTACCGCACTTAGGGGAGATGGAATTCGCCTTTGGTATAGTCATGATAATATAATGGAAGAAAATTTTATCCACGAAGTCAAAGATATGGTGATTTGGTATTCAAGCAATAATCAAATTCGCAAAAATCGTGGCACAAATAGCCGTTATTCGCTTCATTTTATGTATGCGGGGCAAAATTTAGTTGAACAAAACGAATTTGAAGGAAATTCTGTTGGTATGTTTTTTATGTATTCAAGGGATTGCGTGGTGCGAGAAAATAGAGTTTTTAACTCACACGGAGCTTATGGGGTTGGGATCGGTATGAAAGATACGGGCAATTTCATCATAGAAAACAACACTCTTTCGCACAACGCTAGGGGATTTTATCTTGATCAATCCCCATTTCAACCGGCTCATAAAAATATTTTTAGAAAAAATCAAATTTTATACAATACCATAGGCGTTCAGCTTCACGCCACACTTCATGAGAGCAGATTTGAAAATAACGATTTTATCGGCAATCTTGACATTGCCGTAAATGATACTCCGGGTGCTGCTATTTCAAAAGTTTCGTGGGAGCAAAATTATTTTGATGATTTTGAAGGCTTTGATAGCGACAAAAACGGCTTTGGCGACACGCCGTATCAAAACTATGCGTATTTTGACACGCTTTGGCAGTATTATCCAAATATGCGGTTTTTTTATGGAACTAGTGCGATGAGTATTTTAAATTTCATCGCCAAACTTGCCCCATTTAGTGAGCCAGAACTTATATTAACCGATGAAAAACCAAAAACGGAGCCAAATTTATGACTAGACGAAATTTTGGGATTTTTGGCTCGTGTGTTATAGGCTTAGCTACACTTAGCGGACTTGGCATCAAAATTAACGCTAAGCCAAATTTGCATCTAAGACCACCAGGAGCTGTGGATAGATTTGACTCGCTTTGCATAAAATGCGGACAATGCGTGCAAGTTTGCCCATATCACTCGATCGAACTTTTAGGATTTGATGACGGGATAAATTTAGCCACTGCTTATATTAATGCAAACAAAAGGGGTTGTTATTTGTGCGATCTTTTTCCTTGCGTTTTGGCCTGTCCAAGCGGAGCATTAGCTCATAAAACAACAACTATTGATGATGTCAAAATGGGCGTTGCTGTGGTAAAAAGCGAATTTGTAAATTTATGTTATGCAAATTTAGAAAAAAAGGTTGAAAACAGCGATATAAGCGAACTTTTAAAGCGAAAAACTTATAACCAAAGAGAAGAAAAAGCAAAAGAGATTATCGCTAATAACGAAGGCAAAATTTGCGAACTTTGCGTGAATTCTTGCCCTGTGCCAAAAGCTATTGAATTTGTAAATTTAAATGAAAACTCGCAAAATTTAGCCAAATTGCCAAAAATAAATGAAAGTTGCGTTGGATGTGGGGTTTGTGTGGAAGTTTGTTTTGCAAATGTCATTGAAATAATCCCAAATGCAACTTATGCTCAAATTTACAAAAAGGAAATTTTATGAAAAAATACTTAATTGTGCTGTTTTGTTTAGTTTTATTTTTAGGGTGCGGTGAAGAAAAAAGCAAAAATACAAATTTAGAGCCAAATTTAAACACAAAAAGCGGAGAAATCACCATAAAATCAGGCGAAAACTCAAATTTGCAAAATTTACAAAATGCTTACACAAGCTATGATATGGACGGCGTAAAAAGGGTCAAATTTGGCGTAGAAAATGCAGATTTAAACGAGAGCGCCAAACAAACAGCAACGGCAATTGGCGGTTTAGCTTTTGTGCGTAGCCCGCTTCAAAGCATAAATAAAGCTTTGATTAGGGGTAAATTAAGTAAAAATTTTATCCAAAAATGCTCGGCTTGTCATGATGATTATGCAAACGGCATAATTGGACCTTCTCTTTTAGATAAAACAAATGAGCAAATTTTTGAAATGATTAGTGCATATAAAACAAAAACAAAAGCAAATGTGCTTATGGCGGATTTGGTGAAGGCTATGAGTGAAAATGAAATCAAAGCCTTAGCTGATGAAATTAGCGAATTTAATAGACAATTTAGGGAGAAAAAATGAAAACAGGCAAACTAATTGGCATAATTTTAAGCGTAATTGTGGTGCTTTTGATAGCTTATGTGTTATTTAGCGGTGAGAGTGCAAATGTGCCAAACGAGCAAATTTCGCAACCACAAGAAACTTCACAAAATCAAATCACGCAAAATGATAGCAATTACCAAACAAACGAAGATTTAGAAAAAATCAAAGAGCTAAGACAATCTCTTGATACGCCAGATATTGGCGCTAGTAAGCTTTATATCAAATCTTGTGCGCCTTGCCACGGCAAAGATGGAAACGGCATAATCGCTCCTAAAATTGGCGGTCAAAGCAAAGATGAGATTTTAGCAAAACTTAAAGATTACAAAGAAAACAAGGTTGAAAATACCCTTATGAAAGGACTTTTTGAAAACATTAGCGATGAAAATTTAACGATTTTGGCTGATGAAATTTCAAAATTTTAAACAAAATGGATCAGTATAAAACGCACCAAAATTTGAAAAATTCAAATTTTTTTGATACCTTTTTCAAAAAAAACAAAAACGGCAAAACTCGTCCTAGCATACGATTTTATCGCTATTTGAGTATGTTTTTGATGCATTTTTTATTTGTGCTTTCGTTTGTGGCTGATATTCAAATTTTAGAAGGCGATATAACGGGCTCTCGCTTGATT
>JAGAZK010000267.1 GCA_017940085.1 Campylobacter sp. | reverse complement strand
TCTCATCTGAGCCGAAATTTATTGATTTGCCCAAAACATTTAAACAAACTGCATCTAAATTTTTGTCATTTAGCATTTTTTTAGCATTTTTAAGGGCGTTTTTTTCATCAAATTCCATTTTAAAGCCAATTTTTTTGCATTTGATTTTGATATTTTTCAAAATATCAATATTTTCTTTGAGTTCTAAGAGCAAATTTGAGCCGGTTTTTTTGATTTTGCCATCAAATTTATTTGCCACCACAAAATCACTCACAGCAGCACACATTACAAGTAAATCAGCTGATTTTTGAGCATTTATGGCTTCTAAAAGCTCAAATGAGTTTTGGAAATTTATACTTTCAAAAGGCAAATTTACTTCGTTTGAAGTGATAAAAACGACTTTTGCTCCCATAAAATAAAAAGCTTTAGCCAAAGATAGAGCCATTTTGCCACTAGATAAATTTGTAATAGCTCTGACACTATCGATTTTTTCGGTTGTTGCTCCGCCTGTGATAATGACTTTTTTGTTTTGCCAAAATTTATTTTGATTTAGTGTGCGGATTGCGGTAAATACGATGTTTTTAGGATCTGCCAAAGCTCCACGCCCCAAATCACCGCAAGCCAAAATTTTATTCTCAGGCTCACATATTATAAACTCTCGTTTGCTTAAAATATCTAAATTTGCTTTTGTGGCTGGGTTTTGGAGCATATTTTCATTTGCTGCTGGAGCTATGATTTTTGGAGCATTACAAGCCAAAATCGCACTTAAAAGCACATTATCAGCAATCCCACAAGCGATTTTATTAATCGTATTTGCCGTAGCTGGTGCGATTATGACAAGATCAACTTTTGAATATCTTATATGATCGATTTTATCACTCCAACTTTCATTTTTTTTGCACAAAACTTTGTGTCCGCTTAGAGCTTCAAATGCAGTATCTGTGCAAAATAAAAAGCAATTTTCACTCATTGCTACAAATACATCAAAGCCTAATTTTTTCAGCTCTCTTAAAATCTCATAAGCTTTATAAAAAGCAATTCCGCCAGTAACACAAAGCAAGATTTTTTTATTTTTGCTCAAATTTACAGAATTATTTTTCATTTTTTTTCTCAAAATGTTTGTAAAAATACCCGCTAATATTGCTTTGACGAGATCTTGCTATCAATAAATCGCCCTCATTGCTATTTTTTGTGATAGTAGAACCTGCTGCGATGATTGTATTATCAGCAATCGTTACAGGTGCGACAAACTGGGTATCGCTACCGACAAATACATTTTTGCCTATGGTTGTGCGATATTTTTTTATGCCGTCATAATTGCAAGTAATCGTCCCGCAACCTATATTTGTGCCCTCATTAATTTCGCAGTCTCCAAGATAGCTAAGATGTCCAGCTTTTACGCCATTTAATTTGGCGTTTTTGAGCTCTACAAAATTGCCGATATGAGTGTCTGTGATATGTGATTTTGGTCTTAAATGTGCATTTGGACCCACATCGCTATTTTTGATAAAACTATCTTCAATGACTGAATTTGCTTTGATATGAGAGTTAGAAATCTCGCAGTTTCCCATTATCATTACATTTGGCTCGATCTCACATTCTCCATCAAATTTAGCTCTACTATCAATAAAAATAGTATCTGGAAAATGCATAATAACGCCATTTTTCATTAAATTTGCTTTTATTTTGTTTTGCATGATAATTTCTGCTTTAGATAGAGCAAATTTATCATTTACGCCCATAAAATTTTCTTCACTCACAAGCGTAAAATCCACAATTTTGCCAAGTTTTAAGGCGATTTGGATAGCGTCAGTTAAATAATATTCTTTACTTGCGTTTTGGTTTGAAATTTGAGGCAAAATCTCACACAAAAGATTTGTATCAAAACAATACGCTCCAGCATTGCATAAATTTACCTTTTTTTCATCATCATTAGCATCTTTTTGTTCTACGATTTTAATCACTTTTGCCCCATCAGTAATGACTCTACCATATCCAAAAGGATTATCGCTTTTAAATGCACTTAGGCTCAGATTTGCCGTGCTTTTGGCTAAATTTTCAAGCTCATTTATTTCAATCAATGGCATATCTCCACACGAGATGATTGTTTTTTGGGATTTGATATTATCAAGTGCTACGCCTACAGCCCCAGCAGTGCCTGGAAAATTTATTATATCTTGTTTAAAAATCTTAACATCGCTAAAATTGCTTTCAATTTCGCTTTTTACTTCATCAAAACCAAATCCAAGCACAACTCTGACATCATTGCTTATGGTTTTGGCTTTTTTGATAATGTGAGTTAGCATACTTTGCCCACTAATTTTGTGCAAGACTTTTGGTTTGTTTGATTTCATTCTAGTGCCTTCACCAGCTGCTAAAATAATCACTGAAATATCCATAAAAACGCCTTAAATTTAATTTTGTGATTTTAGCTAATATCAGCATAAATTTACATTAATTTAGCTAGAATTGTGCATTTAATTGGCAATAAAAGGGCGTAAATTTGAGATTTTTATTTTTAGTTTCATTTGTGTTTTTTGGTCTCTCATTTGCTCCTGAAACGACAGTCCCAACAATAAATTTAACTCTTAGTGCCCCAGATACCCCACAACAACTCGTTACAAGCCTAAATGTATTTATAGTCCTTACTTTGCTCGCTCTTGCACCGAGTTTGATTTTTGTGATGACGAGTTTTTTACGTTTGGTTGTAGTGTTTTCGTTTTTGCGTCAAGCTATGGGAACTCAACAAATGCCGCCAAACAATGTCCTAATCTCACTTGCATTGGTTTTGACATTTTTTATAATGGAGCCTGTGGCAAAACAATCTTATGAAGCGGGTATTAAGCCTTATTTAGAAGAGCAAATCGGCTATCAAGAAGCTTTTGAGAGAGGCTCTAAGCCTTTGAAAGAATTTATGATAAGAAACACAAGAGAAAAGGATTTGGCTTTGTTTTATAGGATAAGAGAGCTTCCAAATCCCCAAACTATTGATGATGTCCCTTTTACTATAGCAGCTCCTGCTTTTGTGATAAGTGAGCTTAAAACTGCTTTTGAGATTAGCTTTTTGCTTTATTTGCCATTTTTGGTAATAGATATGGTCGTAAGCTCGGTGCTTATGTCTATGGGTATGATGATGCTTCCGCCTGTTATGATTTCGTTGCCGTTTAAGTTGCTGATTTTTGTGCTGGTTGATGGGTGGAATTTGCTTATCGGCAATCTAATAGAAAGCTTTAAATAAAGCCTTGGCTTTGCGGATCTTTTTGTGGAGTTTGAAAATTTCTTGCTTCAATGAACTTTTTTGTTCTATTTTCGCAAGAAATTTTCTACACAACCCCGAAAATATCTCGCAAATCCTTCGCCGAGTGTTTTACACAACTTGTCTTGAATATTTTCCGCAAAAAAATACAGCGATTTTTAAAATACTGCGTTTTTCGTCATGACTTAGCGTTAGCGAAGTATCTAAATTTAGCACAAATTTATAACAAGATATTTCGCTTCGCTCAATATGACAAATAAATTTAATCAAATTTTCTTCCAAATTTACTCAAATTTTAATTTTTTTTCAAAAATTTTCAAAAATTTAGTGCAATTTAAGCTAATTTTAATGGGGGGGGGTAGAATAATACTTGAAAATTACTAAATTTAGTAAATTTGATTGTGTCATACTGAGCAAAGCGAAGTATCTCAAATTTAATCAAATTTAGTATTAAATTTATTTCAAAGGAAAAAATATGCGTAAATTTAGCAAATTTGGTGTGGCAGCAGCAATTGCCACGAGTTTAGTTAGCAGTGCTGTGGCTATAGATTTAGACGGCGTATTTATCGGAGCTGAAGGCAAATACAACTTCAAATCCGAGCTTGAGACTTCTTGGAATATGCATACCATGGGATTTTTAACAAGTTTTAATGCCGACGAATCTTCATTTGGACTTGGGTTTAAAGTCGGTTATGATTTTGATTTTATGAGAGTTTATGGAGCCTATAATCACAACTTCGAAGCTAAAGCAGATATTGGTTTATCGACTGCATTAACAGGTATAGCGCTTCCTGAAGAACTCAAATATAGTGGTTATTTTAGGAGCTGACTGGACGCCTAAATTTAGTCTTGGTGGGCTTGATTTCAAAGGCATTTTAGGAGCTTTTGCCGGAATTAGCAAAATTGATGTTGACTATTCGATTGCAAGTAGCCTTGGTAGTTTTAAATTAGATTACAGCCAAGACGGTTTTATTTACGGGCTCAAACTTGGTGCGATTTATGAAGCAGCCAAAGAGCACGAAATCGAATTTGGCTTTAAATTTGACCAAGCTACATACGATGATACAGATGCTACGATAATTGAATGTAGTGGTGTTTGCCAATATTTACCAACGAAAATTACAGATGCTAAACGCACGAATATGGGAGTGTTTGTAGGATACAACTACAAATTCTAAATTTGACTTTGGCTTTTGGGCTATTTTTTAAGAGTTTGCACTGCATTTCCTTGCGACAGGCGTTCAAGCCTGTCTCAGTCATTTGTGCTTCACAACTTAAAAAATATCTCCAAAATACTTTGTCAAATAAAATTTCTAAATTTAGTTAGTTTTGCTCATACTGCACTGCGACGCACCTTTTAGTGCGTCTCATTTGTATTTCGCTCACAACTCAGTTCTGCTTTGCAGTTGCGAACGCAAGTGAAACAAAAACTGCACAACACCGATTTTTCATCCGCTCTGCTTGCAGTTGCGAACGCAAGTGAAGCAAAAAATTTCTCACAAATATTTTGCCAAAATACGGGTAAATTTAGATAAATTTGACTAAATTTATCTAAATTTAGCTTTCTGGCTGGATTTGTGAATTATCCGCACCGCCAGAAGCATTTATTTTTTCAATTTGCTCCCAAATTTCATAAGCTGTGGTTTCGTATTTTTTGGCACTAATTGAGTTTGGAGCATAAAAACTAATCGGTTTTCCACTATCTCCACCTAGTCTGATTGATGGCTCTATTGGGATTTTGGCAAGTATTTTGGTGGAGTATTGATTTAAAAACTCATCATTTATATTGCTTCCGAAAATTTCATGCTCACTTTTGCACTCAGGACAAACAAAACCACTCATATTTTCAATAATTCCGCCTATTGTGATATGCAGTTTTTCAAACATATCAAGACTTCTTTTTGTATCATCAAGTGCGACAATTTGCGGAGTTGTTACACAAATCCCAAGAGTTATGGGGATACTTTGAGCTATGGTGAGCTGTGCATCGCCAGTGCCAGGAGGCATATCTATAAAAAGCACATCCAAATCACTCCATGCAACATCACTCAAAAGCTGTTTTATTGCTCCCATAATCATAGCTCCACGCCAAATCAAACTTTGCCCAGCTTCAACCAAAACGCCCATACTCACCATTTCAATGCCGTGAGTGAGAATAGGGGATAATTTTTGCCCAATAATTTGTGGTTTTGTATTTTGCTCACCAAGCATTCTTGGGATATTTGGACCATAAATATCAGCATCTAATAATCCAACTTTTTTGCCAAGTTTTGCCATAGAAATTGCCAAATTTAGCGTAGTTGTGCTTTTGCCAACACCGCCTTTGCCACTGCTAACCATAACAAAATTTTTAATTTGTGGAGCGATATTTTGTTTTTTTGGTTTTTCTTGAGTGTCTTGTAAATTTGGCGTGATAATTTCAATTTCTTTATTTAAATTTAGCTTTTCAATATCGTTTTTTATGGTATTTGCGATTTGCGGATTTGAGCTTGGGATTTCTAGGATAATTTTTGGCTCAGTTTGTTTTACAAAACCAAACTCAACTATACTTTTTTTAAAGCCTGGATAAATCACGCTTTGAAGTTTTTCTAAAATTTCATTCATTTTTATTCCTTTGATATTAAATTTTGAGCAAATTTATCAAATTTTGGGTTAAATTTACCAAATTTAGCCATTTAAAAAGCCTGTAACTTTGGCTGAAATACTGCTTGGCACGAGTCTAGTTAATAAATTTGCTATCCCCATAAATTTGCCATCATAAACTAAAACTTTGCCTTTTTGCATAGCCTTAAAAGCCCTTTTTGCTACGGCGTTTGCATCATCGCTTCTAGCAAATACTTTTGCGTTGCCGACATTTGCGTTTAGCCCAAAATTTGTAGCCACAGGTCCCGGGCAAAATGCCGTAACGCTGATATTTTTATCTTTTAATTCTTCGCTTATAGCTAAGCTGAAATTTCGCACAAACGCCTTGCTTGCATAATACACGCTCATTTTTGGACCGGCACTAAGGGCAGCGGCAGAGGCGATATTTAGGATTTTGCCACCACCAAATTTAATCATCAAATTTGCAAAATAATGCGTAAGTTCTATCAAACTTGCGATATTTACTTGCACCATTTCAAGCTGTTTTTTAAGGTCGCAGTCTATAAATTCGCCGTGGTCGCCAAAACCTGCGTTGTTTATCAAAATTTCTATTTTAACGCCGTTTTCTTGGCAAAAATCATAAATTTTTTTAGCCGAATTTATTAGGCTCAAATCACACCCAAAAACAAAGACTCTCACGCCAAATTTGCTTTCAATCTCTTTTTTAAGGGCGTTTAAATTTGCTAAATTTCGTGCCATGATGACAAGGTCATATCCAAATTCGGCACAAATTTTAGCAAATTCCAAGCCCAAACCGCTACTAGCCCCGGTAATTAGAGCAAATTTACTCATTTTTTTCTTTCGGATAATTTTCGCAACTTTGCTCTGCAATTTGGCGTGAAATTTTATAAGCACAAAATTTCGGACCGCACATTGAACAAAACTCGGCTTCTTTAAAAACTTCTTGTGGTAAGCTCTCATCGTGAAGTTCTCTTGCTTTTTGGGGATCAAGTGCTAATTCAAACTGCTTATTCCAATCAAATTTATATCTAGCATCGCTCATAGCGTGATCTCGCTCAATCGCCCCTTTTTTACCAAGTGCGACATCGGCAGCGTGAGCTGCGATTTTATGGGCAATAATTCCTTCTCTAACATCTTTTGCATTTGGCAAACCTAAATGCTCTTTTGGTGTAACATAACAAAGCATACTTGCCCCATGAAATGCTGCCATTGTCCCGCCAATCGCACTTGTGATATGATCATACCCAGCACCTATATCAGTCGGCAGTGGTCCCAAAATATAAAACGGAGCATCATTGCAAAGTCTTTGCTCTTCTTTCATATTAAACTCAATCTGATTAAAAGGCACATGGCCGGGACCTTCTATCATAACTTGAACATTTTTTTCGTTTGCGCGTTTTGCTAATTTTCCAAGCTCGGCTAATTCGCTCATTTGAGCCTTATCCGAGGCATCATAT
>JAGAZK010000266.1 GCA_017940085.1 Campylobacter sp. | reverse complement strand
ATTTAACTTGTCTTTTCTTATAGTCTCAAAGATATTTAAAAAACTTTTTAAATCATCAAATGCAGCATTTTTTTCATTTTCGTTGTCAAAATTTAGTGGATAAAACTTAGCGTGATAATATAAATTTTCAACTCCTTTATAAAGAGCGCCTATATTAAATGCTCTAAGACCATTGTTGGTTGGTTCGCCAAACAAAGTTCTCATATCAAAACCAACATAAGGTTTGCAAAATGCCAAATTTAACAATACTAAAAATAAAAATATAAATTTATTCATAAATTTACTCAAAATGACTTAAATTTACAACACACCTTTTGTGCTTGGAGTCCCTGTGCGAGTATTTTTACTAACTGCTCGTCTAAATGCGACTGCGAATGCTTTAAATGTGGCTTCTGCGATATGGTGAGCGTTATCACCACGCAAATTTACTAAATGCAAAGTGATATTTGCATTAAATGCAAGAGCTCTAAAAAATTCAGCAATCAATTCAGCATCAAATTCGCCGATTTTACCTGTTTTTAAGCCTTCATAAACCAAATAAGCCCTATTTGAAAGATCAATCGCACAACTAGTTGCTGCTTCGTCCATAACAACCACGCTATCGCCATATCGCTCGATATTTTGCACTGGATAAATCGCTTCTTTTAAGGCTTGCCCTAGCACAATACCGCAGTCTTCCACGCTATGGTGGAAATCAACTTCCAAATCACCCTTGCAAACAAGTTTTATATCCATTAATGAATGCTTACAAAGTGCAGTAAGCATGTGATCAAAAAAGCCAATTCCTGTGCTAATCTCAGCCTTGCCAGAGCCATAAATTTCGAGCTCTAAGCTGATATTTGTTTCTTTTGTAGTTCTTTTTTTTGTTATCATTTTATTCCCTTACGATAAATGCACCACTGATTTTTTGGGATTTGATAAAGTCTCTAGCTTCATCTTCACTTCTATAACCTATCAAAAATACTCTATAAATTGGAGTATCATCTAAAGAATAAGTTTTGATAGTAGTCTTGTATCCACCAAGTCCATTATATTGTTTTTTGTATGTTTGGGCACCAGTTTGTTTTTTAAACGCTCCAATTTGCACCATGAAATTTCCGCCTGAGATTGCACGAGACTGCTTGTAATCTTTAGAAGTAGCACTTTTGCCATAAAACCCAACTACTTCTAATCTCACAGGAGCTGTGCCTTTTTCAAACATATCAATTCTTTTGGCTGCTGATCTTGAAAGATCTATAACTCTACCTGTTACAAATGGTCCTCTATCGTTTATCCTAACAATTGCGGTTTTGTTATTATTTAAATTTGTAACTTTTACCATAGTATTCATAGGCAAAGTTTTGTGAGCAGCTGTCATTGCGTTCATATTGTATCGCTCACCATTGCTGGTGTATTTACCATGAAAATTTGGTCCATACCAACTAGCAATTCCACTTGCGGTATCACCTATCTCAACCACAGTCGGATAATAAGTCTTGCCATTTATGGTATATGGTCTCATAGTAGCAGCATGGGTTTTTTGGGAAGTATTTGGTTTGCTAGTGCTAAATGATTCGGTTTGGTAATCTTTGGTTGTAGAACAACCTATAAAGATCACCACACCCAAAACCGCAACATTACGCTTAAGGTATGACAATACTTTCCCCTATTGCGAGTTTGGAGCTTGTTTTGCCATTGATTTTTTTAAGATCGCTTATTTTTGTATCAAATTTGTGGGAAATTCCATACAAAGTGTCGCCTTTTTGGACTACATAAGTGATTACATTTTGTGCTTTTGGCAATTTCTCAAAAGGCAATGCGATTCGCATTTTTGGTTTTAATTTTTTTAGATCATAATTGTATCTTTTAATATCATCTGTGCCAAGATTAAATTTAGCCGCTATCTTATATAAACTATCGCCTTTTTTGACGGTATAAAAACTAAGTGGAGTTGCTTTTGAATTGAAATTTTCTTCAAACATAGCTTTTTTGTCATTTGGTATATAAATCCCAGAATGTCTAGAATTTGCTGGTAAAACTCCGTGTTTGATATGAGCATTTAATTCTCTAATATCTCTTTCACTCATATTTATAGCTTCTGCTACGCTACTTAAATCTGCACCTTGCGGAAGTCTTAGTTTTGTTACGCCAATCCCCGCTGAGATATTAAATTCGCTCGAACCATTTGAAATAATATAATTTAAATCTTGTGCGTTTTTGGCTGTGAGAAGTATCTTTTTGATAAAATGTCTAGTCTCGCCCGGGAGATATTTTTTATCAGGATCAAGCAAAACATCTATTCTATCAGTTCCAGCTTTTGCGATAGCTTTATCGAGCTTGTTGTCTCCGCAATTATACGCCATCAAAGCCAAATACCATTTACCAAAATGATTTTTCAAAGAAGTTAGATATTTTACAGCTGCTTTTGTAGATTCTACCGGATCTCGTCTTTCATCTACATAGTCATCAACTCTAAGTCCAAATCTTTTGGCAGTGCCAGTCATAAACTGCCAAATTCCAGCTGCTTTTACTCTAGAAGTAGCGTGATTGGATAATCCACTCTCAACTACAGCCAAATAAAGCATAGATTTTGGGATTTCTTGATCACCTAAAATTTCTTTCAAAATCGCAACAGCTTTGTATTCTTCTTTGAACGCTCTCATAAAATGATTTTTGTTTAGAGTGTTGTGATTTTCTTGCATATCCAAAAAATTTGGATCTAAGACATAAGTAGTGTCAATGTCTAGCTCTTTTAGGATTTTGAGCTCTAAATTATAGTCTTCTTTTACTTGAACATAGCCAAAAGAACAGCTACAGCAAAAGACAACCAACAATATAAATTTGAAAAACCGCATTTTATTCCTTAAATTTAAAAAGTTCGTTTGCATTTTGTGTTGTTATTTTTTCTATCTCATCTACGCTTAAATTTAAAATCTCAGCAATTTTATTTGCTATTATTTTTGTCCATTTTGGCTCATTTCTTTTGCCACGATGTGGCTCTGGACTCAAATATGGTCCGTCAGTTTCTATTAATATTCTATCAAGTGGGATTTTTGGCAAAATTTCTACTAATTTTTTGGCATTTTTAAATGTCAAAACCCCACCAATCCCATAATAAAACCTATCGCTAAGCTCGAGCAACAAACTACTTGCGTTATAACAATGCAAAACGCCGGTTAAATTTGTATTTTTTAGCATATTATACATATCTTCGTTTGCGTCTCTACAATGCACAATCAAAGGTTTATTAAATTCACACGCTAAATTTATTTGATCTTCAAAACAAGCTTTTTGGTTGGCTTTGCATTTATCAACTTCGCCATCAAATCTATAATAATCCAGCCCACATTCACCCACAGCTACGCATTTTGGGTCATTTATATAATTTAAAAGAACACTCCTGCTATAATCTGCGATCTCATACGGATGAACACCCACAGCAAAATAGACGATTTTATTTTCGTGTGCAATTCTAACAGCTTTTGGTAAATCTTTAATACTAGCTCCGGGAATTACGATTTTATCAATACCTTCAGAATATGCAGAGTTTAAAATTTGGTCTAAATCTAAATCAAATTTTTCATCATCTAAATGACAATGCGTGTCTATAATCATAAAACCTCTACTCGGTTTTTGCCGTTGTCTTTGGCTTTTTTGAGAGCCTGATTTGCACCAGCAACCATTTCTTCAATATTTTTACTCAAATCCCCATTATTTATACCGATAGATACACTAAATAATAATTTATTGCCGTTAAATTCTTCTCTCAAAGAAGCCACAGCAGTCCTAATAGCTACCATTTGCTTAACTGCACTATCATAGTCTATATTATACAAAGCCATACAAAATTCATCTTTGCCAAATCTAGCCACAATACCGCTTTCTCCGACATAACTCATTATGATATGAGATAATTTTTCCACGACAAAATCGGCAGCTTTATAACCAAATTTACAACTAATTTGATCAAAATTATCAATATTTATCGTAGAAATCGTAACAGCCCTATTGGCTTGAGTTTTTGACAAATCTTTTAAGAAACTAAAAAAGAAATTTCTATTTGGAAGTTTGGTGGAATAATCAGTCGTTCTTAATTTGAGTTCTAAATTTGCATTTTCTAATAATTCAGCTGCATTATTGATACGACAAACTAATTCTTCTTTGCCAAAAGGTCTAGAAATAATCTCATTCGCACCATTTTTAACGAATTTAGCGACATCATCTTTTTCATTTTGTTCTAGCATAGCTACTATAGAAAGTCTGTCTTTGTCATAAGTCTCACGCACCCTTTGAGTAAGCTCAAATCCATCAATCACTGGCATTTTGTTTTCTGCAATAATCATATCAATATCTGGATTGTCATTTAGATACGACAAAGCTTCTTCTCCGTGAGCTGCTGCAAATACACGAAATTGCAAATCGCTCAAAGCTTTTTTGATCATATTTCTTGAATTTGCTTTGCTATCTACGACCAAAATTTTGTGATTGCGATTTTTGCTAATGCGATTGATAGTATCAAAAATATAATTTATATTGCTCATATTGCTTTTGACTACATAATCAACAATATTTTTGCTCATAAATGTATTTTTGGTCTCTTCGTCCATGCTTCCAGTTAAAACTAT
>JAGAZK010000265.1 GCA_017940085.1 Campylobacter sp. | reverse complement strand
GCAATTTATCGTCCAGAGCGGGAAAAAGCTATATTAGAGCGACTTTATAATTCCAAACAAAACGAACTTAGCAAAGATGTAATTGAAGCAATTTTTTACGAAATTTTTGCAGTTAGTAGAAATCTAGAAATGCCACAAAAAGTCGCATTTTTAGGACCTGTTGGGACTTATTCGCATCAAGCTGCTCAAGCTAGATTTGGCACGATTAGTTCATATATCCCGCTAAGCACGATAGAAGCAGTATTTAAGGTGCTAGATAATGGCGAGGCTAAATTTGGAGTAGTCCCTATAGAAAACAATACAGAAGGTGCTGTTGGCGTTACTTTTGATTGTCTAAAAAAATACGAAAAAGTAAAAATCGTGGCTGAAATTTATATGGACATTCATCATAGTTTCGCATCTTTGAGTGAGAATATCAGCGAAGTTTTTAAAATTTATTCTCACCCACAAGGCTATGCACAGTGCAGAAAATTTTTAGATGATCATGGGCTTAGTGGAGTTGAGTTTATCCCAACCAAATCAACTGCTCAGGCTGCAGAACTCGCATCAAAAGATAAAAACTCAGCCGCAATTTGCTCAAAAATAGCAGCCCATATAAATAAATTGCCAATTATGTTTGAAACTATAGAAGATAATAACGCAAATCGCACTAGATTTTTTGTTTTGAGTGATTTTAAAAATGCTAGAAGCGAACATGATAAGACAAGTATAATTTTTAAAACTGGCGATAGACCAGGCGATCTTTTTAATTTTTTGTTTTTGTTTAAAAACGCTAAGATTAATATTACAAAATTAGAAAGTCGCCCAATAAAACAGCGAAATTTCAAGCAAGTTTTCTATATGGATTTTTTGGGTCATATTGATGATGACAATGTCCAAAATATAATGAGCATAGCACAAAATGCTGATTATGATATTAGATGGCTTGGAAGCTATATTAATCAAGAAGGATAGAGATGAAATTTAATTCACATATTGCAAATTTGCCAGTATATGAAGCAGGAAAACCAATTGAGTTAGTCGCAAGAGAATTTGGTATCAAAAATAAAGATATTATCAAACTTGCAAGCAATGAAAATCCACTTGGGAGTTCTAAAAAAGTAAGAAAAACCCTAAAAAAACAAGCTAAAAATGCAAATTTATATCCAGATGATAGTTATTATGAATTAAAAGACGCTTTAGCAAATAAATTTAGCGTAGAATCCAAAAATATCATTATCGGAAGTGGTTCAGATCAAATAATTGAGTTTATAATTCATGCCAAAGCTTCTAAAGATACAGCGATTTTACAAGCTGGAGTAACTTTTGCTATGTATGGAATATACGCAGCCGCTGTGGGTGCGAAAGTTTATAAAACAAAATCGCAATCTCATAATTTAGAAGAAATGAAAGAAATTTATCAAGCCAATAAAGACGAAATAAATATCATATTTTTGTGTTTGCCAAACAATCCTTTGGGTGAGTGCTTGGATGCCAATGAAGTGCTTGAGTTTATCAAAAGTGTAGATAAAGATACTTTGGTTGTTTTGGATTGTGCTTATATGGAGTTTGCTAGGTTTAAAGATAATGCTAAATTTATAAATCCGACAAATTTAATCAAAACTTTTAAAAATGTGATTTATCTTGGCACTTTTTCTAAAGCTTACGGGCTTGGTGGAATGCGTGTAGGATACGGCATCGCAAATGAAAAAATTATCAGCGAACTTCACAAACTAAGACCACCATTTAATATTACAACTCCAAGCTTAGCGGCTGCGATTTGTGCGTTAAAAGATGATAAATTTATTAAAAAAACTGTGCAAAATAATTTTAGCCAAATGCAAATTTATGAAAAATTTGCTAAAGAAAACAATATCAAATTTATCCCAAGCTATGCAAATTTCATAACTTTTTTCTTTGAAAAACAAGATAGTTCAAAAATTTGTGATAATCTGCTAAAGCGTGGTATAATTCTGAGAAATTTAAAAAGTTATGGTTTGAATGCTGTTCGTATTACCATAGGCAAAGACAAACAAAATAAAATGGTGCTAAAAGAGCTTAAGAAGGAAATTTAAGTAAAATATGGATTTTAAAGCTTTCTTTCGTCAAATTTCAAGATTGTATCAAAACTTAAGCTTAAAGCAAAGAATAGTCATTGCTAGCACTATTGTTTCTGTTGTAGCGTTTTTGGTATTTTTGGTTTTATATACTAGCTCAGGCACTAAAGAAGACGAATTTGACGGATACAGCGTATTATTTAGAAACATAAACCCAGCAGATTCTGCTCAAATCATCAATCAATTAGAAAGCGAAGGCGTAAAATACAAATTAGCTGATGAAGGCACGATTTTGGTGCCTACAAAAGATGTTTATAGACAAAGAATTGCTGTAGCGACTTTGGGTTTGAGTGGTGATAGAAAAAGAGGCTTTGAGATCTTTGATAAACAAGAATTTGGAGCCACTCAAGAAGAACAAAGAGTCAAATTCCAAAGAGCAATTCAAGGCGAACTTAGTCGCACTATTGAAAGTTTAGAGCCAATTGAAAGAGCCACTGTTTATATTGCTTTGCCAAAAGATAGCGTTTTTACCGAACGCCAAACCCCACCAACTGCTTCAGTTGTCGTAAAAATCCGAGATGGAGACAAGCTTAGTCGCAAACAAATTGACGGGATTAAGCGGATAGTTGCAGGCTCAGTAGCAAATCTCAAAATAGAAGATGTCAAAATAGTAACCCAAGACGGAGTCGCACTAGGCGATGATGCAATAGCCTTAGAAAATGAATTAGTCGCTGCTCAAATTCGCTATAAAAACGAATTTGAAAGTATTTATGAGCAAAAAATCATAGATATGATAGGCAAATTTATAGGTGGTAAAGATAAAGTTACAGCAAAAGTTAGCATTGATTTTGATTTTTCTACAAAAGACAGCCAAAGCGAAGTGTATGATCCAAACTCAGTCGTAAGATCTGAGCAAACTATTGAAGAAAAAAGAGAAGGCAAAGAGCCAAAAGATGTAGGCGGAGTGCCTGGAGCTGTGAGCAATATAGGTCCAGTTCAAGGACTAGAAGATGACAAAGCTAGTGAAAATTATTCAAAAAATGTAGCAAATACAAATTATGAAATTAGCAAAACAACAACCACCGTCAAAGACGAATATGCCACGATCCGCCGAATTACAGCAGCTGTCGTGGTAGATGGCAAATATGAGCCACAAAAAAATGAAAATGGTGAAACCACAGATGTTATCGCTTATACTCCATTAAATGAAGAAGAACTTGGCAAAATTCAAGCTTTGGTTGAACAAGCAGTTGGTTACAATAGAGCAAGGGGAGATGTCGTAACTGTGAGTAATTTTGAGTTTAAACCTACTCAAAGACTCACTCAAATAAACAAATTTGAACTCATAGCCACTTCATACATAAAACCATTTTTGCCGATAATCAAATATATCATTGCCATAATTATTTTGATTTTGTTCTATATAAAAGTTATCGCACCATATATGGAAAAAATGATTAGTGATATGGAACCAGAAGAGATTATTGAAGATATAGAACCAACTCAAATCGAAGAAGATACTGAAGATACTTTGGAGAAATTTAAAGCAGCTAAAAAACGAGCCGAAGATGAGCTTGGTATCACAAAAGATTTCAATGAAAATGATCTTAGATATGAAGTAT
>JAGAZK010000264.1 GCA_017940085.1 Campylobacter sp. | reverse complement strand
TTCAAAACTAAAAATTTCTTAGATGATTTATTAGATAAACTTCATCGTAAAGAAAGAAAAAAAGTCAGTGTAATCACAGAAGATTTCAAAATTGGACGAAATTTAAACGCAGGAAGCAAGCAGTCATTTAGCGTATCTATGCCTTTCCCTGCTCATTTTAGAGATCCAAAAGTGCATTACACGCTTTCTTGTCATTAAATAAATTTAAAGGTGTAAAAATGATTAAAATCGCAATTCACGGTGCAAACGGCAAAATGGGTAGAGAAATAATCTCAAATTTACAAGGCAATGAGTTTGCCAAACTAAGTGCTGTTTATGACCAAAGCCAAATTGGTGTAGATGTTTTTGGGGCAATTATCGCCAAAGATTTAAATGAACTTTTTGAAAATAGCGATGTTGTAATTGATTTTAGTATTGCAGATGCGGCTTTAAATTTGATTAAATTTGCAAGAACTTATCCAAAGCCTTTGGTTATAGGCACAACAGGACTTGGAGACGAAGGAGAAGATCTTTTAAATCATGCAAGTGCTTTAATGCCAATTTTACACGCTACAAATATGAGTTTAGGGGTTGCAGTTTTAAATCGTTTAAGTGAGCTTGCGGCAAAAGCTTTGAGTGATTTTGATATAGAAATACTTGAAATGCACCACCGCCACAAAAAAGATGCTCCAAGTGGCACTGCTCTTACTTTGGCAAATACAGTTGCTAATGCTAGAAATTTAAATCTCAAAAATGTCCAAATTAGCGGTAGAGACGGAATGATCGGTGCTAGAAGCAAAGACGAAATAGCTGTAATGTCGCTAAGAGGCGGCGATATAGTAGGGCGACATACGGTTGGATTTTATAATGACGGCGAATTTATTGAGCTAAATCATACAGCCACAAGTAGAGCAACATTTGCCAAAGGTGCGATAAAAGCTGCGATTTGGCTTGCAAACAAAGAGCCAAAAAGATATTCGATTAATGATTGTTTGGGGCTATAAATGTGTGCAATAGTAGGGATAATAAACTCAAATGATGCCGCAAGAAGTGCTTATTATGGGCTTTTTGCTACCCAACACAGAGGTCAAGAAGCAAGTGGAATAAGCTCTAGTTTTGAGCATAAAATTACAACAATCAAAAATAGTGGTTTGGTAACTGAAGTATTTGATGAGAAAAGTTTTGAGATCTTAAAAGGCTCAATGGCAATCGGACACAATCGCTATTCAACTGCTGGAAGTGATAGCATAAAAGACGCCCAGCCAGTTAGTGCTAAATATGCTCTTGGCGAAATAAGCATAGTTCATAATGGAAATTTAATCAACAAACAAGAAATGCGAGAAAATCTCGTAGGAGACGGAGCGATTTTCCAATCCAATATGGACACAGAAAATATCTTGCATTTAATAGCAAAAAGCCAAGAAAAACATCTAAAAGAGCGAATTATCGAAGCAATAAAGCAAATCAAAGGTGCTTATTGTTTGTTGATTTTGTCTCGTTCAAAAGTATTTGCTATAAGAGATCCATACGGCGTAAGACCACTTAGTTTAGGTAGGCTCAAAGACGGCGGATATATAGTAGCGAGCGAAACTTGTGCTTTTGATTTATTGGGGGCTAAATTTATTCGTGATATAGAACCTGGAGAAATGATAATTTTTTCTGAAGGCAAAGATGAGTTTCAAAGCATTATGCTTTTTGAAAAAACAAATCCTAGAATTTGTGCGTTTGAATATATTTATTTTGCTCGTCCAGATAGCGTGATTGATGGCAAACTCGTATATGAAGTCCGCCAAAAATTAGGAGCTATTTTGGCAAAAAAATCAAAAATAAAAGCCGATCTTGTAATCCCAGTGCCTGATTCTGGAGTTCCAGCAGCTCTTGGATATGCTAAACAAAGCGGACTTCCGTTTGAAATGGCAATCGTGCGAAATCACTATGTGGGCAGGACTTTTATCGAGCCAAGTCAAGAAATCAGAAATCTAAAAGTCAAACTCAAACTAAATCCTATGAGTGAAGCACTAAAAGGCAAAAGCATAGTAGTGGTTGATGATAGCATAGTTAGAGGCACTACAAGTAAAAAAATAGTCGAAATGCTAAGAAACGCTGGTGCAAAAGAAATTCATATGAAAATCGCTGCTCCAGAGATTAAATTTCCTGAAATTTACGGCATAGACACTCCTACAAAAGCCGAACTCATCAGTGCAAACAAATCATGTGATGAGGTTTGTGAGTATATAGGTGCTGATAGCTTGGAGTTTTTGAGTATTGATGAATTAAAAAATGCTCTTGGAAATGAGAGAGAATACTCATTAGTCAGCTTTGATGGCGATTATTTTATTAAATAAAGGAAATATTTGAAATTATTTAATATATTTAATACAAAAAAAGAAAAATATTTTTTCAAAGATATAGTTAGTTTAGCTTGTAAAGATACTGAATTTTCAGTAATCCAAAGCAAAAATTTCAATGCTAGGATTGTGGATAAAGATAATTTTGTGTTTTATTTAAAACCAAATGAATTTGGCTTTAAAGATTTAAATGACAAGGTGTTGCTAAGCAAATTTGAAGTAGATAATCTTATTAAAAAAATAAAAGATTTTCTAAACAAACAACAAAACAAAAGAAAATCAAATTTAATCAAAATGCCAAAAATTCGTCCAAATTTGAATACTTCATCAAATAATTTAGAATTTAGAATTCCACTTATTATAGATAATACTTTTAGTCTAAATACAATCAAAATTTATGGTTCTCATTGGAATAGAAGTGATGAAAAAAAGCTCATTAGCGATGCTGTGAGAATTTATCTTAAAAAAACTGGATTTAATCAAACTTTTTCATCGCCTGTATCCATAGAAATGGCGTTTAAAAGTAATCTTGACATATCAAATCACGGATATTTGTTTAAAATAATAGAAGATTGTTTGGTAAGTGAGCAAATTATCAGCGATGATAATGACAAAATCGTCCAAGAAGTCATTATGAAAAAACAAAATGAATTTGATGGGGTTATAATAAAAGTCAAAAAAATATCAGATCAAGAGCTAAATTTAACTCACACAGCCTTAATTCCAGCTCAAACTAGAGCGTTGAGTGTGCTTGATGAAAACAATCTCATAGAGCTCAAACCAATCAAAACAAAAGATAAAAAATCCAAAAAAAAGAAAAAAGACAAAAAAAAGGATAAAAAGTAAATTTGCTATTAAATTTAGTAAATTTAGCTTTGACTAAGCACTAAATTTGGCTAAATTTAAGCATTTTTTAGTAAAATCAACTCACTACAATTTATTCTTAATCACTTCAAAGAGGATCAATGGAAAAAGATACCAAAGAACAAGCTGTTCATTCACGCAAACAACACACTCACACCCCAGTAGATGGCTACAAAATCGAAGAGTTAAGACAACTTGATTTAAACAAGCTTCTAAAAATTGCTGACAATCTAGGCATAGAAAATTCACGCGAATTTCGCCGTCAAGAGCTGATTTTTGAGATTTTAAAAGCTCAAACAAAACAAGGTGGGTTTATTTTATTTACCGGTATTTTAGAAATCGTCCCAGATGGATTTGGATTTTTAAGAGCTACAGATAGCGATATAAGCGATAGCACAAATGATACTTATGTAAGTTTGAGCCAAATCAAAAAATTTGCACTTCGTGTGGGCGATATAATCACAGGTCAAGTAAGAGAGCCAAAAGATCAAGAAAAATATTATGCACTTTTAAAAATCGAAGCAATCAATTATAAATCAATAGCTGAAGCCAAAGAAAGACCATTATTTGACAATCTAACTCCACTTTTTCCAACTGAAAAATTAAATTTAGAATATGATCCTATGAAATTAACAGGTAGAGTTTTAAATTTATTCACGCCTATTGGCAAAGGTCAAAGAGCTCTTATAGTAGCACCTCCACGAACTGGTAAAACCGAGCTTATGAAAGAACTTGCTCATGGAATTACTAGAAATCACCCAGAAGTTGAATTAATAGTGCTTTTGATAGACGAACGCCCAGAAGAAGTTACAGATATGCAAAGATCAGTCAAAGGCGAAGTATTTAGCTCTACTTTTGACTTACCAGCACTAAATCATGTAAGAGTTGCTGAGCTTGTAATAGAAAAAGCCAAAAGAATGGTAGAAATGGGCAAAGATGTTGTAATTTTGCTTGATAGCATTACAAGACTTGCTCGTGCTTACAATACCGCAACTCCAAGCAGTGGGAAAGTTTTGAGTGGCGGAGTTGATGCAAATGCACTTCACAAGCCAAAAAGATTTTTTGGAGCTGCTAGAAATATAGAAAATGGTGGCTCTCTTACGATAGTAGCAACCGCTCTTATTGATACTGGATCGCGTATGGACGATGTCATTTTTGAAGAGTTTAAAGGCACCGGAAATAGCGAAATTATACTAGATAGAAATATATCAGATCGTAGAGTTTATCCAGCTGTAAATATCATCAAATCAGGCACAAGAAAAGATGAATTATTAATCAAGCCTGATGATTTAGGTAAAATTTGGGCGATTCGCAATGCAATTGCCACAATGGACGACATCGAAGCTTTGAAATTTTTATTTCCAAAAATGCTCAAAACAAAAGACAATGATGAGTTTTTAAATATCATTAATAACTAAAATGCAAACTCTAGCTCTAAAATATCGTCCCAAAAACTTTAGCGAATTAATCGGTCAAGGCGTGATTGCAGATAGTCTTTCTCACGCTCTAGATAGTGGCAGACTTGGTCATGCTTATTTGTTTTCAGGTCTTAGGGGAAGTGGCAAAACAAGCAGTGCAAGAATATTTGCTAAAGCATTATTGTGTGAAAATGGCATAAGCTCACACCCTTGTGAGATATGTGAAAACTGCAAAATGGCAGCACTTGGAAGACATTTAGATATTATAGAAATGGACGCTGCAAGTCATAGGAAAATCGATGATATTAGGGATTTGATTGAGCAAACTAAATACGCTCCATCTTCTGCGAGATTTAAAATTTTTATAATTGATGAAGTGCATATGCTTACAAAAGAAGCTTTCAACGCACTTTTAAAGACATTAGAAGAGCCGCCTGAATATATTAAATTTATACTAGCTACTACTGATCCGCTCAAACTTCCAGCTACGATTTTATCACGCACACAGCATTTTAGATTTAAGCCGATTTCTAAAAACGACATAATTAAGCATTTAGAATATATTTTAAGCAGAGAAAATATCAAATTTGAACCAGCTGCTTTGGAAATTCTTGCTAGAAGTGGTTCTGGCTCACTTAGAGATACTTTGACTTTGCTAGATCAAGCTATAATTTATTCTCGTGAGTTTGTTTCTGGAGAATTTGTCTCTGAAATGCTCGGCATTTTGGATCCAAAAGAGATTGAACACATTTTAGAAGTTGTTTCAACTCAAAATAAATCTGAGCTTTCAAATTTAATCAAACAGCTCTCAAATGCCGATGCAGCAATGATAATTGATGAGCTTATAGCAAATTTGAAGATTAAATTTGTAAGTGAGAACTCAAAATTTCCACTTTTGATATTTGAGAGATTTTTTAGGATTTTAAGTGAAGCCAAAAATATGCTCTCAAGCGGATTTGATCCTGAATTTGTATTGTATATTACGCTATTTATGATGATTGAAGCTTTTAATATCACAAATATAGACGAAGCCATACAGCATGTAAAAACTACGCCAAATTTATTAAATCTCCAACCCAAAAACCAACCAAATTTAGCCCAATCACCTAAACCAAATCCACAAACTCCACCTAAAAATCAGCCTTATAAGATTTTTTTAGATAGGATTTATGATAGAAATTATGAGCTTGGTAAATGTTTTGATGAGTGTATTAGTTTTGATAGCTTTGAAAACAATACTTTAAAACTAATCTCAAAAGCAAGTGGCGAAAATCAAATTCTACTTAGAAAAAGCTCAAGTGTGATTATGCAGATTTTGCATTTGTGTTTTGGCGATGATGCCAAAATCCAAATTGAAAAAGCCAAAATTAGCGATGATGATTCTATGGATAGGCTTTTGAAAAGTATTGGTATATCATCAAAAGAGCCACAACAAGATCAGCCAGATGAAGACTTACAAAACAAACAAAATCATCTTAAAATTAATTCAAACATAGAGCAGTTAAATCAACTTTTTGGCGAACCAAAAGTTGTAGAAGAAAGCTAATTTATCGCAAATTTAGGCTTATAGCTCAAATTTGATCCAAAATTTAGTGTTAAATTTAATTTTTGATGATTTGATTTTGTTCTACGCATAAATTTTTCCAAGCTGATTTGCCTGGTTGTTTTAAACACTCATCAATCATATTTTTGGCATTTGTTTTATCATCTAGTTTGAGATAAATTTCTGCATTTTGATACAAAGCTCTTGATTTTTGTTCATCGTTTAAATTTAGTTTGAGTAAATTTTGAGCAGCTTTTAGAGCGTCTTTGGTTTGAGAGTTTTTGAGCAAAGCATTAACATAAATAAAATCAATCTCTGGACTAAATGTATCAATATTGAGGCGTTTTTGCATTTTTATAGCTTTTTGCGAGTAATTAAGTGCTGCACTATCAAAACCATTTAATATAGCAAATTTAGCCGCTGTATCATAAACTTCGGTTAGTCTATCTTCACCGCCTCTTAATTCTTCTAATGCCAAAACATTTGATATAGCTTCATTGAAGCGTTTTTTGGCTATCAAAGAATAAAATCTATAATAAAGTGCTTTGCTAGGATCACTCTGAGCGACTTTGGTGGCAATCGTGATTGCATCATCACAAGCTTTAATACACTCATCATATCTTTGTAATTTATAAAGAGCCTGACTAGCTGCTACTAGCCATTCTATTCTAGCATTTAGATCTTGAGTTCGCACATTTGATTGGGCTAAATTTAGAGCATCTTGAAAAAACGAAGTTTGCATAAAACACTGATGAAGTTTAAATTTATCATCTATTTTCTCAGTAAGATTGTATTCTTTGACTATTGATACGGCTTTTATGCAATTTTTGTTTTGATTGTGTTTATTGGCTACTTCTAGAGCAGCTTGAGACAAAATTTCATAAGTCTCAGTGCTGTTGCTATCTTCTACTAGGGCTTTGAGATCTAGTATTTCTTGAAATTTCTTTTCAGTTTGCAATAATTTTATCTCTTCAAATAATGCTTTTCTAGCTATTGCTTGACCTTTGTATTTATCTATAAGGTCTCTATAATTATCATGTAAGGACTTGGTGTCGTTGTGTTCTATATCAAAAAATGTCTTATCAAATGCTGTTTGGATTAGCTCCATATTTGGACTTTGTGGAAATTCGTCTTGATACAGTTTTAAATACAATCTTGCTTGTTCGCTAAATTTAGGCTCACTTGAGAGCATGACAGCTAGATTTCTAAGTGTAGGCTCATACAAATCATCGTTTTTATCAAGACCTTCAAAAATAATCTTATAAAGTGAGCTAGAAAACTCTATATCGCCTTTTTCTCTGAATAAATCAGCGATTGAGAGTATTATTTCTGTGTTTTTATTTAGAAATTTTGGGTTTGCTTGAATAATTTTGTTGATTAAATTTTTTGCCTGATCGTTTCTTGACATTTTGATACTAATAAGAGCTAATTTGAGTGAGCTATCACTTGCTAATTCTAAATCATCGGTACCATACAATACATCACTATACAAACCTTCAGCTTCGCTATCTTTGCCCGTTTCTACAAGATAATCAGCGTAAGCGACCAAAGCTTTTTTTGACCAAATTGATTTTGGGTGTTCGGTTTGGAGTATGTCTAGATTATACATAGCATCGCTAACTGTGTCTTTGAGTAAATTTGCTTTGATACCCATATACAAAACTTCTGCATAATTCGTATCGCCTGGGTATGTTTTTGTCCAGCTTTTGGCATTTTGGACTAAATTATCTGCATAGGTTTGGGATTTTTTTGGATCTTCTTCACTTTGGGCTAGTTGTAATTGCGATCTCATCAAATACACCCAAAATTCACTTATAAAAATGCTATCAGGGTGGTCTTTTATCGCTTCTTGTGCAGTTTGGAGCGAAATATCATAAGCTCCTCTTTCATATTGATTTTTGAGTGTTTCAAGCACATTTATATCAGCTCCGGGCTTATAATCTAGTGGCTCTTTATTTAGATCAAGTGCGCCTATGTATGGATTTATCATATCTGGAAAAGTAATTGGAAAATCAAGCTCTGAATAAGAATTGATATTTTTGTTTATGTTTTTGTCAATAATAATAGAAAAATGTCTTGATGGGGAGATTTGTTTTTGTTTGACCCAATCTTGGCTAAAAATGTTTATATCGCTATTTAAGAGCTTTGATTCTCCATTTGGTGCAATTAAGACAAAAAATCCGTCATTTGTATTTCTAAAATAAATTTGAGCAAATTTCAAATCTTGGTCTTTTAATTCCTGATCTACGCTATGACCTATTTTGCAGACATAAACGATTTTTGAATTTTGGGTTTTTTCTTCGCAAGTAATTGGCTTGGCATCTTCTAAATGCACGACAAAATAATCATTTCCGTTAAATTTGCCCGTGTTTATGCTTAGAGTAAAACCAAATCCACAAACACAAATGAAAAAAACTAGCAAATATCTCATAATCTATCCAAAAATTTAGCCTGTAAATTTGATCTAGGATAAATTTGCATATCTAGATCATCAAAGGCTTTGTTTTTATATCTATCAACTCCAGCTCTTGCTATCATAGCGGCATTATCGCTACAAAATTCAATCTCACTCATAAGCAATTCGCAATCAAATTTAGTGCATAAATTTAGCAAGTGTTGTCTTAAAATTTGATTTGCACTCGCTCCGCCGACTATGCCAAATTTATTAAATTTGTGCGTTTGAAATACTAAATTTAATCTGTCAATTATATGCAAAATCGCTGTTTTTTGAAAAGATGCGGCTAAATTTGGTATTTCTTGTGAGAGCAAATTTGATGATTTTAGTTTTTCAATTTGTTCTCTTAATTGATTTTTTAGACCAGAAAAGCTGTATTCTAGGCGATTTGTATTTTTTAAAGGGATAGTAAAATTAAATTTATTTTCATCGCCTGTTTTTGCTAGATCTTCGATTATTTTGCCGCCCGGATAGCCAAATCCTAGCATTTTAGCTACTTTGTCAAAGCTCTCACCAAAACTATCATCGCTAGTATTTGCTAGGAGTGAAATTTGTGCGTTTTTGTCGATACTCAAAATCATAGTATGTCCGCCACTTACTAATAAAACCCCAAGCGGGAGAGCTAAATTTGAGTGCAAAAAAAGTGAATAAATATGCCCGATTAAGTGATTTATACCAATTAATGGCAAATTTAATGCCAAACTTAGCGATTTTGCCGCACTTACACCACTCAATAAACTCACACTAAGTCCGGGCTCATTGCTAACTGAAATAGCTTTGATTTTATCAAAATATGGTTTTGTGTTTGAGATTAAATTTGGAATGTCTGTCGTGTGAAGTCTAGCAGCAAGCTCTGGGACTACTCCGCCAAATTTGGAGTGTTCGTTTTCTTGAGATATTTTTTCATAATAAACAAGCTCAAGAGAGTTTTTATCCATCAGTGCTACTGAGCTATCATCACAACTACTTTCAATTCCAAGTATCATTACGCAAGAGCCTTTTTTAAATCTTTTGCAAAAGCAAATTCTACCAAAAACATACCTAAATATTTGTCTTTTTTGCCATTTTGGATTTCATAAAATTCTACCCTAAATACTTTTCCTTCTTTGTCTATCGAATAACTTCTATGAATGTCTTTTTTGGTGATTTTGACATCATCTTCGCTTTTTTTGTTTGTGTTAAATCCTATTACATTTACTCTGACATTTTTTTGTGAATGTATTTTTATGCTTGAGTTTGCTTTGATTTTTGAGCCTAAATTTATTTCTTTTGTTTGTCCGTCAATGTCAATTTTGACATTTTTTAGATTATCTGAATACTCAAAGTATTCAGGATTTAATCTAGTCAAAACTCTATTTCCATAATAAACTCTTGTTATGTTTTTGTCTGTATAAACTGCTGCTAGATTGTTGTTTGTGGAGTATTGTATGTCTGAAGTTTTGGGCATCGGGACATAGCCGATTTTGTTTCTTGGATTTTTGAGATTTAGATAAAATTTATCTTCAAACAACGAAATATCAATTTCTTTGTCAATTGCTTTTTTAACTCCATTTGGGTTAAGTTCAAAATTTCGCTTAAACTCAACTCCTGCGATTTTGAGATATTCTTCAATAGCGAGCAAATGATAATACGCTCTTTTGTGCGTAGGAAGCTCTTTGCTAGCTTCATTTGCAAAAGCTGCTTTGCCATTTGTGATAGCAAAATAAGTAAGAGCTTTGAGCATTTCTTGGTCGCCTTTGGCTGTGTTTGTGTTGCGTAAGTGATATTTGTGTTTTGGCTCGATTAAATTTAAGTTCATTTTTGACATTACTTGTTTGGCTATACCTTCTAAATCGCCATATTTGACGCCTTCGACCTTTTCTTGATCTATTATCAAACAATTTCCCCAACGATTTGGATTTTCTAGTTTGTTTATGTATTTTTCTCTATAAAAACCGCTCCCATCGTGCAAATGTACTATTAAAGACACTTCATCTTCTGTGATTACTTTTTTGATACTTTGGATAGTATTAAAATCTGGATCATTTTCGCTAAGTTCGGCAAATTTGCGGTTCATATCGCCATGTGGGCCTCTATCTCGCTTGATAATGCTATAAAAATTTAAATTTGGCACTATCCAAACTGAGCCTTTTGTGATTTCATAATCCATAGCGATTAAATTTGCAGCCATAAAGCCACCTGGTTCATTGCCTTGTATTCCACCTATAATCAAAACAGTATTATTATCGCTTTGACCTTTTTTGATAATATTATAATCAAGCCCATTTGCATAATTCAAAGTCAAAAACAACGCCAAACAAATAAATTTTTTCATCAAATTCCTTTAATCAAATTTAAGCTTATTTATGAAATTTTTGATTTTTAAATCAAGTTCAAAAATATCTTCAAAACTACTTATTTTCTCACTTGAAAATTTTTCAATAGTTTTGAAGATAATTTTGCTAATATCATCAAATTTGCAAGTTTGATTTAAAAATTTCTCCACTGCTATGTCATTTGCACTATTTATCACGCTTCCTAAATTTGGATTTTGTAAAACTGCGTCTTTTAGCGTAAAAACTGGGTATTTTTCTAAATCAATTTCTTCAAATTTGAAAGATTTTCCACTAAATTTTATATTTGAAATAATTTTTTGATCTCCAAAATTTAAAGCATGAGCAATAGCAAGTCTCATATCTGGTGCTGAGAAATGAGCCGTGCTAGAACCATCTTCAAAATCAATAATAGCGTGTATTTGCGATGTACTTTCAATAAGCGCTGAAATATTTTTAATCCCATAAAGCCAATAAGCTTCAAGCACTTCAAATAGTTTATTTACCATAGTCGCACTATCTGTGGTGATTTTTTTGCCCATTTGCCAATTTGGGTGATTTAAGATCGTATTTATAGACAAATCAGCGTTTTTTGGTAGATTATAAATAGCTCCGCCACTTGCAGTTATCGTCATTTGCGATATTTTTGGGCTATTTTTAAATAAAAATTTAAGCCCAAAATGCTCACTATCAATGGGAATAATCCTATCACAATCTAAAAATTTACCACCTGCTACAAGGCTTTCTTTATTTGCCAAACATAGCTCAAAGCCTAGTTTTTGCGAAATCAAACTCGGTTTTAGCCCATCAAGACCTACAAAAGCATTGATGAGTTTGATTTTGCCAAATTTTTCAAAACAAGCGTTCAAAAACGGCTCAATTTCGCCACTAAAAACGCTTTTGTGTTTGATAAATTTGGTTAAATTTGGATCTTTTATATATACAAATTCTGGGTTAAATTCGCTAATTTGAGCATTTAATAATTCATAATTTGATTTACAAGCAAGAGCGTTTATTTTAGCATTAAATTTTTTAGCCAAAAAAAGTGCATTTTGACCGATACTACCAGTGCTTCCGAGTATTATCATGCTATTACCAAATACACAGCACAAGCACCAAATAAATATCCATCAATTCGGTCTAAAATACCGCCGTGTTCGCCTAAAATATTGCTTGTATCTTTTGTGCCAGCAAGTCTTTTGAGATAACTTTCAAACAAATCCCCAAAAATACCAAACAAACTAATCAAAACAGATGCCAAAAGTGCTATATCAAATCCAACATCTACAAAAATAAAAGCAAAAATGCTTCCTAGCACACTACCTAAGACAAATCCGCCAACTACGCCTTCTATTGTTTTGTTTGGGCTTGATGGCGAAAATGGTCTTTCACCTATCATTTTGCCTACAAAATACGCCCCACTATCTGTGGCAATCACTGTAAAAATCAGCCAAAATAGCACATTGATACCAAAATATTGATACAAACCAAACATCAAAAATATTGGAGCACTCGGATAAATAAATGGCAAAATCAATTTTAAATTTGATGATTTAAAATATGCTAAAAACGAAGCTATAACGATTAAATTTAAACATATTATCTTAAAAGCACTCTCTAAGCCTTTACCTAAAAATGGCAATAAACAAAAAAATGCGAGTGGAACAATGTAGAGTTGCTTAAAATCAATATCATATAATTTCAAGCTTTCATTAAATGCAAGTCCAAGCATAATCGCAAACAAAATAAAATTTATCAAAAATATATCAAGCAAGGCAAGTATTACAAATGCCACAAACAAACCAACGCCGATAAATATGCGATTTTTCATAAATTTACTCCTAAAAGATTATATCTAACTACACATAAAAACATACTTTATCAAATTTGAATATCAAAATTTTTGCCTCTATTTTCTGTTTCGTATTCAAATCCTTCATCAAATTCGTCTTCGGTTTCTTCTTCGTATTCTTCGCTCAATCTAGCTTCTTCTTCATTTTGAG
>JAGAZK010000263.1 GCA_017940085.1 Campylobacter sp. | reverse complement strand
TTTTGGTGCAGACAGCGAACAAATTCAAGCATTTTCAGTGCTTGCAGCAGGCGTAGGTCTTGGTATTGCAGCTCTTGGTGGTGCAGTTGGTATGGGTCATACTGCAGCAGCTACTATTTTAGGGACTGCTAGAAATCCTGGTCTTGGTGGCAAACTTCTTACAACAATGTTTATTGCACTAGCGATGATTGAAGCTCAAGTTATTTATACACTTGTTATTGCTCTTATCGCACTTTATGCAAATCCATTTTTAGGTTAATTTACAGCTCCGCTTTTGCGGGGCTTTTGCGGTCGTGGTGGAATTGGTAGACACGCTATCTTGAGAGGGTAGTGCGCTGGGCGTGTGCGAGTTCAAATCTCGCCGACCGCACCATTTTTTAAGAAAATCACTTGAAATTAAAAGAAATAAAATCTAAAATCATCTTAAAAGATGATATTTATTATTTTGATTGGACTGCTTCTGGTCTTGGATACGAAGATATTGAAGACGAGATTAAAGAAGTTTTAAAAACTTACGCAAACACTCATTCAGATTGTGCAAGTTGTGCGAAAATCACTTCTGATTATTATGAAAATGCAAGAAACGGCTTAAAGAGACTATTAAATTTAAATGATGATTTTTATTTGATTCCGTGCGGATTTGGCTCAACTGCTGCGATTAAGTTATTTCAAGAAATTATGGGGATTTATATTTCGCCAATTACTAAAAAAGCTCTAAATTTAGACATTTCTAAGTTAAATTTGCCATTTGTGGCTGTATCTCCGTATGAACATCACAGCAACGAAATTAGCTATAAAAACGGGCTTTGCGAGATTTATAGAACTCCTTTAAAAGATGATTATATTGATTGGGAGAGTTTAAACTCTACTCTTACTAAAGTGCGAAATCAAGACAAAAATCGCCAAATAATTCTTAGTTTCTCAGCTGCTTCAAATGTAACTGGCATAAAAACTGATTTATTAAAATTGCGTCAAATTTCGTATAAATTTAACGCCACAATCGCACTTGATATTTCTAGCTTGGTGGCTTATGAAAATATAGATTGTGATTTTTTTGATGCGGCCTTTATTTCGTCTCACAAACTGCTTGGTGGAGTTGGTGGATGTGGGCTTTTGGCGATTAGAAAAAATCTTTGTAAATTTGATGAGCCGATTTTTGCAGGTGGTGGCGTGATACAATACGCTAGTAGGACAAGCGTGAGATATTTTGATGATTTCGAACGCCTTATGGACGCTGGTACTCCGCCAATCACTCAGCTAATTCGTGCTTATTTGGCATTTAGACTAAGAAATGATTTTGGGCTAGATAAAATCGCTAAAATTGAAAGAGAAAATTTAGAATATTTTGCCGCTAAATTAAGTCAAATTCCAAATTTAATCTGCTATTGTCCGCCAAATTTGGAGCGAATTGCGATTTTTGCATTTAATATTGATGGCATTTCGCCTTATGATTTGGCAAAATCATTAAGCGATAATTTTGGTGTGCAAGTTAGGGCTGGGTGCTCGTGTGCAGGACCTTATGGGCATGATTTATTAGGGCTTGAAGATGATTTGAGCTTTGTTTTAAAGCCTGGCTGGGTGAGAGTGAGTATCCATTATACGCATTCAAAAGATGATCTAGATTATTTAATTACAGCGATTAAAACAGCAGCAAAATTACTACAAGCCTAATTTGTCTTAAATCGCTAATATAGCGATTTTCAATAAATTTAGTTTTTAAATTTTAAGCAAAATATTTTCACAAGTGAAAACTTAGTGAATAAAACTCGCTATTTTTTGGGCTCATAAAAAATTTAATCCCTTTTTAAGCCCAAAATATCAGCATTTTGAATATCAAAAAGTTTTTCACATATTTTTTTGAAATTCAGTTAAATTTAATACAAATTTTGCATAAAATTAAAACTATCAAATTTTCATACTCCAAAAATTATTTTAGAAAAATTTAATCTTTGTAAATTATTTAAAATATAAAAATATAAGTTAAAAGGAAGTTCTAAATTTGATTAAAAAACTCTTATTTTAGTGTTCTTTTTGCATAAAATTCTTTTTTAAACTTAGCAAATTCGCCATTTATTATCGCTTCACGCATGGATTTTGCGAGATTTAAATAATAATGCAAATTGTGCAAACTAGCCAAGCGATAAAAAGTTAGTTCTTTTGCACGAAAAAGATGATTTAAATACCCACGCGAGTAATTTTTACACACATAACAATCGCACTCGCTATCGATTGGCTCATGGTCATTTATGAAAGCCGCATTTTTGATTGAAATTTTGCCAAAGCTTGTAAAGAGTGTGCCGTTTCTTGCGTTTCTTGTAGGCATAACACAATCAAACATATCCACGCCCCGTTCTACATTTTCAACCAAATCTTCGGGAGTTCCTACTCCCATTAAGTATCTTGGGCGATTTTTATCACAAAATGGCATTAAATTTTCCACCGTTTCATACATTATTTCATTTTTTTCACCGACACTAAGCCCACCTATCGCAAGTCCGTCAAAAGGCATTTCACAAAGTGCCTCAGTGCAAATTTTTCTAGCCTCAAAGTCCGTTCCGCCTTGAATAATGCCAAAAATATTTTGATTTAATCCTATGCCTTTTGATTGATTAAATTTATGATAAGTAATCGCTTCTTTTGCCCAAGACACCGTGCGTTTAACGCTTAAATCAATGCGTTTTTTTAAAGCTATTTTTTCGCTAGTGTCTAGCAAATTTGGATTTTTTGGAAGTTCGACAAGATCATCAAGTATCATCATAATATCGCTATTTAAATTATACTGCGTATCAAGCACACTTTTTGGCGTAAAATAGTGCAAACTGCCGTCAATATGGCTTTTAAATTTAATTCCGCCGTCATCGTTTTTAGTGTTTGCCCGCAAAGAAAATGCTTGAAATCCGCCACTATCAGTCAAAAAACTTCTATCAAATTTGCTAAATCCATGAAGTCCGCCAAACTCACGCACGATTTTAGAACCAGGTCGCAGATAAAGATGATAAGTATTTCCCAAGATAATTTTAGCGTCTAAAATCTCTTTCATATCGGTTGCGTCCAAGCTTTTTACAGCTCCAACCGTCCCCACAGGCATAAAAACAGGCGTTAAAATCTCGCTGTGAGCGGTTTTGATAGTGCAAGCTCTTGCATTGCCGTCGGTTTTATCTATTTTAAATTCCATTTATGCTACAATCCTTATCTTTATCATCGGAGAAAAAATTTGAAAAATATTTTAATAATTGCGGACGGCATTTTAGCAAAACATTTCTTAGAAAGGCTTTTTGCTAGTAAAAACAATAATTTGCATAATTTTTACATCATCACCCAAAATAAAAAAACTTTGCCATCAAATAAAGCAAATTTTGAAAATTTTTATTTTTATAGCTTTGATCCTACGAGTAAATTTCGCCTTGAAAGCTTGATGGATACTAAATTTGACAAAATTATGATAAATGTCCAAGACAAAGATGATGCTGTGGCGATTTATGAAAATTTGCGTTATTTTGAGCCAAATTTAGAAATAGATTTGCTAGATTTTTGGCAAATTGATAAAAAAAAAGATCACAACCTAAGACTAATCGATGCTCACAAAATCTTGAGTTCTAGATTTATGGATTTTTTGCCAGATTTTCCCGTGATTGCTGATAATATCGGACTTGGACTTGGCGAAATAATGGAAGTCAAAGTCCCAGTAGGAAGCACATACGCTTATAGACACATAAATAGTATTCGCAAAAAAAGATGGCAAATAGCGATGATTTATAGGGATTCTATGCAAATTTTGCCGACTGAAAAGACTATGATTTTGCCAAATGATACTTTATTAATCACTGGTGAGCCAAGAATGCTAGAAAATGTCTTTCGTGCGATAAAAAATCAAATCGGACAATTTCCAAATCCTTTTGGCAACAATATTTTAGTGCCTTTGGATATGAAAAAAATGCGTAAAAACGAGATTGACAAGATCATAAAAATAGCAGATTTGATCAAATTTAAATACAAAAAGCTGATTTTTCGCGTGATAAATCCGAGTTTTGTAAATATTTTGGACGAGATTAAAAATCTAGAAAACGATAAAATTTCCATTGTGATTGATTATTCGCACAAAGCTAGTAATTTTGATTTGTCGTTGTTGAGCGAATTTGACATAGGATTGATTATTACAAATTTGAATATTTTCAATGCCCAAAAGCGAGATTTTTACGAAGCTAGAGTGCCGATTTTGAAAATCGGTCAAGGGGATTTTGAAGATCTTAAAAAAGGCTTTGTTTTGGGTGATGAAAATCAAGCAGAATATATTTCTAACATAGTTTTAGATGTGTGTGCTCAACTAGGTCTAGAAATAGATTTTTATTTGCAAAGCTCTGGTCTCAAAACAGCCCAAGAGCATTTAGAAAGCCTTTCGAAGCTTTTTGGCAAAAAAGTAAATATCATAGCTCAAGATACGCAAAATCCGATTTTAAAACTCAGAAAAAATGACGATATGTTACAATTTGTAAATTTCACAGAAGATATTTTTGCAAATCGTTTTGTAAGTATATTTTCAAAAAATGTTGATAATCTAAATTTTTTACTCAATAAAAGTTATCAGCTTTTTATACCAAAAGATGATAAATTTGGAGGCTAAGATGAAATTTGTGTTTGCCTTTTTGTTTTTTGTAAGTGTTTGTCTAGGAAATAGTGCTGATTTAAATGACAAACAAGAATTAAGATTTGCTCAAGATATGTTTAATCTAGCTGTCAAAATACACGGAGTAAATTGCAATTATATCGATGATATAAATGAATATATGGGCGAGTTTAAACTAGCATTTGATGATCCAAATGCGTATTCAAAAGATCTTGAGAGTTTGCCTATACAAACCACTCTAAGACAAAATATTGATGAATATTTGAGATTTTGGTCGGTTAAAAGTATTGGTAATTTTATACTTTATAATAAATTTAAAGCCCAAATTCCAATTTTTGAAAGCAAAAGCAAAGAATATTTTATGAATAAATTTAAACTAAATTCAGATCTAGCTTATCAACTAAGCTCAAATTTAGTAACTCAAATGTTTGTTTTGGCTGGTGGGAGCTATTATAAGCATTATTCGCTCAATCAAATTGAGCGGATTTTGACTACGCCAAATTTGCGTGTAGATGAGTTTGTAAGCAAAGTCGGCAACAAAGATCTCGATAAAAACGAACTTTCTAGCATTTTGCACATAGCTTTGCTTTATGATCAAGACGAATCTATCATAAAAATGATTTTACTAATGGGAGCAGATTTAGAAGATGGCGATGAGAGTGCTATATTTTTTGCTCTAAAAAACATTTCTAAGGTCAAATTTTTGCTAAAAAATGGAGCAAATCCAGACAAAGCAAATTCATTTGGCAAAACGCCTTTATTTTATGCTGTAGAATTTGATGACAGCGAACTTGTTCAATTGCTTTTAGAAAATGGTGCAAACCCCAACAAAAAATATATCTCAAGAGCCAATAGAGACGCAGTCGTATCAGGGCTAATCTCTGTGCCGTTTTATAGAAAGCTTTGTGCGTTTGAGCATACAGGAAGACATATTTTTATGCACGCAAGTATGTATTCAAAGCCTGAAATTTTGGAGCTTCTAATAGAAAAAGAAGCAAATTTAAACGCTCAAGATGATTTGGGTTATAATGCTTTAGATTATGCAGCTTTTGGCAAAAACGAAGAAAATATCAAATTTCTTACAAATTCTGGCTTGAAAGAGACAAAAAAGGAAAATTATGAAAACAGCTTTTATTACGGGCGCGAGTTCAGGATTTGGTGAAGCCACAGCTAGGGCATTGAGAAGTGACGGATACAATCTCATAATTTGTGGTCGCAGAATCGATAGATTAAATTTACTCTCAAATCAGCTTGGCAATACTCTAGCATTAAATTTAGATGTGCGTGATAAAAATGCAGTTTTTGAGGCTATAAAAAATCTACCAAAAGAGTTTAGAAATATAGAAATTCTCGTAAATAACGCAGGTCTTGCACTCGGTCAAAACAAAACCCAAGATGCCGATCTTGATGATTTTGAGACTATGATAGATACGAATATCAAAGGACTTTTGTATGTTACAAAGGCGATTTTGCCGATAATGATAGAACAAAAAAGTGGTTATATTTTTAATATCGGCTCTGTCGCTGGGGTTTGGCCGTATGCTGGGGCAAATGTGTATGGCGGAACAAAAGCGTTTGTAGAGCAGTTTGGATACAATCTTAGAAATGATTTGCAAGGCACGAATATTAGAGTAACTACTATAGCTCCGGGTCTTTGCAAGACTGAATTTAGCGAAGTTCGCTTCAAAGGCGATAAAGCTAAAGCCGATGCTGTGTATGCAAACACCAAATATCTTACAGCAAATGATATTGCTAGGATTATTAGTGATTGTGCAAAACTTCCTAGTCATATCAATATAAATTATCTTGAAGTTATGCCAATAACGCAGTCTTGGGCTGGTTTTGCTATAGAGAAAATTTAGTGAAAAAATCAGATTGCGAGTATTTTGGCAAATGCAAAAGCTGCGTTTTGGATTTGGATTATGGGGAGCAAATTTGTTTTAAAAAGGCTGAAATAGCTGATTTTTTTAGCTCTTTATATACGGGCGAGATTAAATTTTTTGCTTCAGATGAGTTTGGATTTAGATCAAGATGTGAGTTTGGATTTTGGCATGAAGGAAATGATTTATTTTATACAATGAACGGCGATGAAAAGGTCAAAATTTGTATAAATTCATGCAAAATTGTAGATAAAAAAATATTAAATTTAATGCCAAATTTGCTTAAATTTATCAAATTTAGTCCAAATTTAAAACACAAATTATTTGGTTGTGAATTTATCACGACAAAAGATGAGATTTTAGTGGTTTTGCTTTATCACAGAAATATTGATGAAATCGCTTTGGATTTAGAAAATTTAAGCTCAAATTTGAATATAAATTTAATCGCTAGAAGTCGTAAAAAAAGGCTAGTTTTTGGCACAGATATTTTAAATGAAAGCCTAAATATAAATGGGGATAAATTCAAATATTTTATAAGCGAGAGCAGTTTTATCCAGCCAAATCGCAAAATAAATGAAAAAATGATTGAATTTGCCATAAATTGTGTCCAAAATCCAAAAGATTTGCTTGAAATTTACTGCGGACACGGCAATTTTACAATAGCTTTGGGGAGTAAATTTAATCAAATTTTAGCCACCGAAATCTCCAAAAACTCAATAAATTTGGCTTTAGAAAATGCGAAATTAAATAGTGTGAAAAATATAGATTTTTTGCGTATGAGTGCAGAAGAGTTAATGAGTGCGTTTAGTGGAAGTAGGGAGTTTCGCAGACTTAGAGATTTAAATTTGGCTAAATTTGATTTTTCGCATGTTTTGTTAGATCCACCTCGTGCTGGGTGTGATAAATCCGTGCTTAGCTTCATCTCAAAAATACCAAATATTATTTATATTTCGTGCAATCCTGTGAGTTTAAAAAGAGATTTAGAAATCTTATCAAACACTCATAAAATTAAAAAATTTGCCGCATTTGATCAGTTTGCACACACTAGGCATATTGAAAGTGCGGTATTATTATCCAAAAATGAGTAAATTTTGTAAGGAAAAAAATGAAAATCAAAAGAATAGATCATTTTGTGTTAGTTACTCAAGATTTGCAAAAATGCCTTGATTTTTATGTGGGAGTTTTGGGCTTAAAACACATTTGCAAAAACTCTCATCATGCACTTAAATTTGGCAAATCCAAAATTAATATTCATACTAAAAAGGGCGAATTTGAGCCTTATGCGAAAAATCCAGAACTTGGAAGTGCAGATTTTTGTCTAATTACTGATAAAAAAATTGGTAAAATCAAGAAAAAATTAAATCATCTTGGTGTGCAAATTGAGCTTGGAATAGTGGGGCGAAATGGAGCATTGGGCATTATGAAAAGTATATATTTGCGTGATCCTGATGGAAATTTAGTTGAAATTGCAAGTTATAAATAAATTATTTTTCTCTTATAAATCGTATCATTAAATAATAAAAATAAGTAAATATTTTATTAGTTTTATTTTATTTTTATATTAAATAGCTATAATACAAATGATTTATGTATTTTATCAGGAAAATTTATGACCGAATATTCAAAAGAGATTTTTTCAAATCCAACCAAACTCAGAGAAAAGTTAGAATTATTTCTAGGCGACAAGAACAAAGTTGAGATTTATGCGACTGCTTGTGAAAAATATTTCCAAAAAGGCGATTCAAAAAGACTTACTTATTCAATGAGTTGGTCTTGGTGGGGCTTTGTGATGTGTTTTTGGTATTTGCTGTATCGCAAGATTTATGCACAAGCTTTGATGTCTGCTGTGATGTCTTTTGTGTTTTTTATAGTGGCTAATTTTATTGTTGGATTTTTTGGTAAATTTTATTTTGCACAAAGATTTGAAGAATTTTTAGATCTCCAAGATGATGCAATGCTTGTCAAAAATGGTGGCAAAAACAAATGGGCGATTTATTTATTTTTGGCATTTTTATTTGTAAATATAGTATTTTTGGCTGGTGCTGTGTATGTTTATAATATAGCGATTGATTCAGATATTGATATAATGACTTGCTTGTTTTAATTTCTAATTTGGCTCATCTTTTTGGCTATTTTCAAGGAGTTTGCAAAAAGCTCACGGCGATGAACTTTTTTGTTCTATCTTGTTCGCTTTTTGCTTTACAACCATAAAAATATCTCAAAAATATTTCGCCTTGCTAAATTTGCAAGACTTTTGCTCCCAATTCCCCAGCTTTGAACGGATTAAATTAAAAAATCTCGCTATTTCAGCGGTTACGGACACTCAGTCCGCTCCCTTGCAACCGCCAAAAGATTTGATATACTCCACACAACCTGTCTTGAATATTTGCTGAAAATACAGAGAATTTTAAAATACTTCGTGTTTTTGTCATACTGAGCAAAGCGAAGTATCCAAATTTACTCACAAATTTAATCAAATTTGCTTTAAAT
>JAGAZK010000262.1 GCA_017940085.1 Campylobacter sp. | reverse complement strand
CAAAGAGCGTTTTAAAAATCGACTGAGTGCCATTTGGGAAAATCTAAAAACAAGGTGGAAAGATATAATCTCTGGCTCAATCGAAGGTGCGATAACGGCATTTTTCTCAAATTTACTTGTTTTTGCAATAAATTTAGTTGCTACAACGCTTAAAAAGATAGTTAGCATTATTAGAGCGGGTTTTGTTTCGTTAGCTCAGGCAATCAAAATGATAGTAAATCCACCTGAAAATATAGACAAAGACGATGTATATTACGAAGCTTTTAAAATTTTAGTTGCAGGGCTTATAGGCGGTGCTTCGCTTGGGCTTTCTGCCGGAATCGACTCACTTTTAGCAAGTGTGCCGGGACTTAACGCATTAATGGCTTTACCTTTGCCGTTTTCGGAGCACGGCACAGTGGGTAGTGCATTATCCGTAACAATTACTGCTTTGCTTGGCGGAATTCTTACTACTATTGCGATTTATTATATGGATAAATTTCGTTCAAATAGCAAAAAATCTAAACTCAAATTCCAACTTATGACAAAAAGCGGAGAAGTAGTTCAGCTTAGAATTGCACAAAGCTGGTTTGTTTTAAGCGATGGGTATAAGACACTAATAACAAGTGCTACGCAAACAGCAGAATTGCTACAAACCGTTGATATAAAAACAAATAAAGATATGTTAGAAATAGACAAAGCGATACGCGACGATTTTGCTCAAATAAATAATATGCGAACAAATCTAAAAAATAAACTTAAAAATCTAAAAGGAGAATAAAATGAACGATTTGATTCCAAATTTAGGTAACTACAAAAATTTACAACCAAACGATATAAGACTAGCCGAATTTAAAATCAAAGCACAAGAAGCATTTAATCAAATTGCTTTAAAAATAGAAGAAGCCAATAATGCCATAAAATATGCAGAAGAGCTTTCAGAAGAAGCCGAAAATACCAAAAATAGTAGCTGGTATAATCCTTGGTCTTGGGGAAATGATGATAAAAAAATGAATTTAACCGCCAAAGGACTTTCCCAAACAAACGAAGCTGTATCGCGACTAAATGAAATAATACAAGACAGTATTAGATTGACGCAAGGCTCTATTACTTATACAAAGTTATCTATCGGCTATATGGCACACATAATTACAAATCGCTCAGTAGAAATAAAAGGAAGGGTTAAAAATCTTAGCAACGAAACCACAAAGGCTATGGAAGGCATTTATAATGATGCACTAGAATTTGTAGATAATTTAATGGCACAAAACGCACAATTAGACGAACAAAAAGAGAAAATAAATCTTAATGCTACAAATATAGCCAAAAACACAACAAGACTTGATGAAAAAGATATACTCGATGATAAGCAAAGCAAAGACATAAAGGCAAATACCCTAAATATCAGTGCTAATAAAGTAAGACTTGATAAAAAAGATAGCCTAGACACCGAACAAAGCAGACAAATAGCCGAACTTCAAAACGAAATAGCAAAATTAAAAAACAATAAAATACTCGGTGTAATTTCGCTGATAGTATCTATCGTTGCCTTAGGAAT
>JAGAZK010000261.1 GCA_017940085.1 Campylobacter sp. | reverse complement strand
GCTAGAAACACTCAGCCAAAAAGCAATTATATAGGGATTGACTAAATTTAATAAAAGCCCTTTTGTATAACACCCTAAAAATGTGCTTTCTTTGGTGTCGTTTTCATTTGGTTTTAAAAGCAGTTTATCAGCGCCTTTAAAAGTCAAATACGCAATATAAAGCAAAAATAATGTTCCAAAAATGCCTAAAATCACGCTAATTATTTGGTTATCCAAAAATACAAGCACACCAAGACTCATCAAAAGCAAATAAAACATATCAGTGCTCATCGCACCAAGACCTATACCAAAACCAAATTTAAAGCCTTTTAATGCGTAAGCCATAATCAAAATATTTATAGGTCCTATAGGCACACTTGCACCATAACCCAAAAAAAGTCCTGCTAAAAAAGATTCCAACTAATTCTCCACAAATTTATCGCTAGGTTTGCCTAAGTAAAATCCCTGAAATTCATCTACGCCGATTTGGACACATATATCAAAAACTTCTTTTGAATGCACAAATTCAGCTATAGTTTTTATACCAAATTTTTTAGCAAACGCTACGATCGCACCAAGCATTGCGTAAGAGCCTTTGTCGGTATCTACAGATTTGATGATAGAGCCATCGATTTTTAGATAATCTGGTTTTATTTTTAAGATATTTGAAAAATTGCTATAACCGCTTCCAAAATCATCTATTGCTATCCTTACGCCAAATTTTTTAATCCTATCAATAAATGCACTAATTCTTTCTATGTCTTTTATATTTTCGTTTTCTAAAACCTCAAGTATCACTTGATTGCCCACTCTCAAACGACTTAATTCATCTACTACAAATGCACTCATATCGCCGTCCATCATTTCATTAAATGAAATATTTAGCGATATAGTCAAATTTGGATCTTTTGCTAAATACTCAAAGCAAATTTTAAATAAAATTTTTGACATTTTTGTGTATCTTTTGATGCGTTTAGAACTAGCCAAAAACACATTTGGCAATACAATATCATCTTGACTTCTTACTATTCTAGCAAGAGATTCGTATTTGATGATTTTTTTGTTTTTGTCAAAAATCGGCTGAAAATACGGGACAAATTGATTTTTTTCAAACGCTTCTTTGACAATTTGAGTGTCTTGTATTTGCTGTAAATACTTAGTCATAAAATCCAAATTTTGGAAATAACACAAATAATTTTTGCCATCTTCTTTGGCTTTTTCTAAGGCTATTATGGCTTTTTTGAGAGAATCATTTGTCTCTATACAAAATCCAATTGTGCAATAAATTTCCAAATCAACGCTTTGCCCTGCTTCATTTGTTACTTTGATATTAAAGCCATTGAATAATTCAATCAAATCTTGAGCTATATTTTCGTATCTTTCAATATCGATAAAATCATCTTTAATATCATCAACTAAGACAAATTTATTATGACTAAATTTATATACTAATAAATTTTCTTTGTGTGCGTAGCTACTGATAGAAGCAGCCATTTCTACAAGCAGTTTTTTGATAGCCCCATTGCCATAATAATCATTTGTGCTATCAAAATCGTCTATTTCTAAGACAATCACTCTAGGATTTCTAAAATTTTTAAGATCTCGCTCTAGAGAAAATACACTTGGCAAATCTGTTACACTATCGATAAATACGCTTTTTTTCAGTGCTTTGCTTTGTCTGTTTAAGACCATATTAATTCGTTTGAGCTTGATTTCTTTTGAGATTATGTTGTATCTTGCGTGGATATAGCCAATATACACAAAAACAAAAAATACCAAAATAAAAATACAGCTTATCAAAAAAGCTACTTTTAAATTTGCTATAGCCCATTTGATAAATTCTTCCAAAGTAAAACTATCTGTTTGAAATGGATACGCCGCATTCCAGCCTAAGATTGTGTTTGAGTTTATTCGCTTTAAATAAAGCAAATCAATGGTATTGTTTGTGGTGTATTTGTAGCTATAACTATCGCCTTTTTTGAGCGTAATTTCAATAAATTTATCAATTTCATTTTCTGAATATGTTTTGATTTTTGCACCCATTATTTTTTTGATTTTTTTAGTTTTTGCATCTATTAGATACACATTCATAAATGAAGTCGAAGAATCGATTTTAAATTTGCCATCTCGCATCAAATGCTCAAATCTTGATAAGGTTTGTTTGGCTATATTTTCGTAATCTTTTTTGGTATCGTATGAGGTAATAAATTTACCAAAAAGCGTAAAAGTGAGTATGCCAATAAAAAGAATAAAACACACAATAACTAGTGCATAAACAAATCTCTTTTTATTGTAGATTAAAGAATTCATTTCTTACCTTTACAGCGAACTTGTAATTGTATCACAAATTTTATAGCTTTACAACTTTACTTCCAAATCCACCCTCGCTTGGAAGCCCATCAGCAAAAGATTTAACGCTTGGGTGCGATTTTAAAAATTCTTTTACTGCAAAAGCCAATTTTCCTGTGCCAATTCCATGTTTTACCAAAACTTCATCAAATCCCATAACAAGGCTATCTGAAATAAATTTATCTAATT
>JAGAZK010000260.1 GCA_017940085.1 Campylobacter sp. | reverse complement strand
AAGCACCCAAAAGCTCTGTGCATGAAAAATTTGCAAAACGATTAAAAATATAGTTGAACCAATAATCAGAGCATTTTGCGGGGTGCCAAAAAAACCAACGATTTTTTTGATATTAAATGAAATTAAAACCCCAAAAGCATATCCAATATACATCATAGCGGTTTTTGTTCCACTAAATTTGTTATCTAAATTTGCTATTTCAAAAGGAATAAAATTTAAAATTGCTTGAAATGCGAAAAATGCACAAAAAATCATTATATAAATATGAAAATTGTGCGGTATTTTCAAAACAAGCACAATATCTTTGAGTTTTGGTTTAGTAAAACTAGCAGTAACATTTGAAGTAAATTTATAAATCAAAAATGACACCAAAATCATTAAAATTCCAAGTAAAATAATAAAAAAATTCCACCCAAAATAATCACTAAAAAATCCGCTCAAAAATCTACCCAAAAATCCGCCGATTATTGTTATACCGATGTATTTACCAATCGCACTTGCTACTTGATCTTTGCTTGCAGTTTGAGAAATATAGCTCATCACACCAGTTAGCACCACAGGGAGCAAAAGCCCTTGAAATCCACGAATATTTAGCATCCAAAAATAACTTTTTGTCAGACCAAATACAATTTCTGAGCCACCTAGCAAAAAAAACGCTATTGTGAGTAATTTTTTGATTGAGATTTTTTCTAAAATATATCCATAAATTATACTCGCAAATGCAAGTGGAAGCATAATTGCAGTGATGAAAAGCCCAGCTTTTGCTTTGCTAATGCCAAGCTCACTTTCAAAAATTGGAGCAATTGGTTGAGGTGCATACATCAAACACAAAGCCAAAGCTGCACAAAAATACATTATAAGCAAATCTATTTTTTTCATTTATATTTTTATATCCCAAAAAAATTCAATCCAATCAGTAGCTTCTTTGATGGTAAATTCAGGTATCAAAAGAGCTTTTGGTTTATAATAAATTGTGGCTACTTTAAGCTCTAAATGCGGATAAATTTCGCACAATTTATTTTTGATTGCAATCATGCTCTCGCCACTATCGATTATATCATCTACAATCAAAATTTTATTAAATTTACTAAGATCAGGAATATTAAAAATATTGATTGTGTCTAGTTTTTGCGTATCTTCATAGTGGATTGAATTTAAACTAAAACAATTTCTTGTATTTAGAGCAATTGATAAAAAATGAGCTAAAGTAAGCCCACCTCTTGCGATCCCTAAAATCACATCAGGATTGTAATTGTCTCTAATTTGTCTTGCTAAATCTTTTACATCTGTCTCAAAAGATTTATAATCATAAAAAATCATCAATTTATCCCTATTATTTTGCCAAAAGTTTGCGGAGCTGATATTACCAAAAATGCAATTAAACTAATTAAAGTAAGCACCAAAATACCTGAGTTTAAATCACTCCATTTTCTAAGCACTAATTTTATTACAAAATAAGCCAAAAATCCTATGCTAAGACCGATTGTAATTGAATAAGTAAGTGGCATTAGAATAACTGTAAAAAATGTAGCTGCACAAATCGCTGGATCTTTGTAATTGATCTTGCCAAGCTCACTAAACATCAAAACCCCAACCATTACCAAAATAGGGTAAATTGCATTTGCTGGAATTGCATCAAATAATGGAAGCAAAAAAAGCGTAAAAATAAATAAAACCCCTGTAAAAATCGCTGTTAGTCCAGTTTTGCCACCAGCTTCAACGCCACTTGCACTTTCTGCAAAAGCAGTAACCGTGCTAGTGCCTACAACTGCTCCAGCCACACTTGCAACCGCATCACTTGTTAAATTTTTAGCAATTTTTTTGGTGCCGTGTTCGTCATTTTCATCAAATAATTCGGCTCTATTGCAAACCCCAGTCAAAGTCCCAATAGAATCAAAAAGATGAGTGATAAAAAATGTAATAATCGCTGGAATTAAAGCTAAGGAAAATGCACTCATTATATCAAGTTCGCCAAATATAGGACCAATAGAAGCTGGAGCTGAAAAAATTTCATTTGGAGCTGGATAAATTCCAAATATCCAAGCTATTATTGAAGTTACGGCCACAGCCAAAATAAACCCACCTTTTAAATTTAAAGCCCAGAATGACATAGCTAAAATTATGCCTATTGTGCCTACTAAGACTTTTGGGTCTGAGACATTGCCTATTGTTACAAAGGTCGCTGGACTTGAAACAATAAAGCCCATTTGTTTAAGCCCTACAAAACAAATAAATGCTCCAATCCCTGCACTTATAGCTCTTCTTAAATCAACTGGAATATTTTTCATTATCCAAATCCGAAAATTTGTTAAGCTCAACACGGCAAGTATAAATGCACTTATAAAAACGACCCCTAATGCTGTTTGCCACGCTATCCCCATACCCTTGACAAGTCCATAAGTAAAATAAGCATTTAAGCCCATTCCGACACTTAGTGCAACAGGCGTATTTGCAAAAAATCCATTAAAAATACAAGAAATTATTGTAATTAATGCAGTTGCAGTGAGCAGAGCCTCTTTTGGCATACCTGCTTCGCTCATTATTAGCATATTTACAGGGACTATATACATCATTGCTAAAAATGTTGTAAGTCCAGCATTAAATTCTTGTTTTACGCTCGTTTTGTGCTTTGTAAGCTCAAAAAAGTTAAGTATTTTCATCATCGTCCCCTTGAACAATATCTAATTTCTTAGCCATAAATGCTATACTCGTGCCTTGAATTAAAACTGAGATTAAAACCATAAAAAACACCATATTAAAAATAATGTGTGATTTTTCTAATTGATATACATAAGGATAAGTAGCCAGTATAATAGGCACCGCTCCCCTTAATCCCACCCATGAAATATAAAATTTTTCGTTTTTGCTATATTGGTTTTTGCATAATGATACAAAAACACTAATTGGTCTAGCAATAAAAATCAAAACTAGTGATAAAAGCGTAGCTTTTAGTGCTACTGCTGGTAATTGGCTCGGAAACACCAAAAGCCCCAAAGTCAAAAACACGATAATTTGCATCATCCAAGCTACAGCTTCATGAAAAGCCATAATATTTTCTTTGTTTGGGAAATCGTATTTATTTGTCAAAACTCCAGCTATATAAATAGTCAAATACCCATTTCCGCCAATATCTGAACTAAGTCCAAACATCATAAGCATCCAAGCAACACTAATTAGCGGATAAAGTCCAGTTTGATTGAGTCTCAAACGACCGCAAATTTTTGGAAACAATCTCCCAAAAATAATCCCCAAAGCTCCACCAACTGCAAATTGCAAGAAAAATTGAAAAATTATTCCAAAAATAGAATTTGATCCGCTCAAAACTATCAAATTTAAAACAGCAATTGTCAAAAAAATCGCCATAGGGTCGTTACTTCCGCTTTCAAGCTCTAAAAGTTTATTTATATTGTTTTTTAATTTGATTTTTTGACTTCTAAGTATCATAAAAACAGCAGCAGCGTCTGTAGAAGATACAATTGCACCAAGTAGTAATGATTCTAGCCACGAAAGCTCTAAGATAATATATATAAAACCAGCCATCACAACAGCTGTTATAATAACACCAAGTGTGGCTAATAAAACACCTGGTTTAATTACTTGTTTAATTTCATCAAATTGAGTATCTAATCCACCATTATACAAAATAAAAATAAGTGCTATCGTGCCTATTGTTTGGGCTAAAATTGCATTGCTAAATTTAATCCCTATTAATCCATCCGATCCTAAAAACATACCAAAAGCAAGGAATATTAAAAGCAAAGGTAAGCCGATTTTTTCAGAAATTTTACTTGCAAACACGCTTATAAGTAAAATTACTCCAATTCCAACTATATAAAAATTTAAATTATTTAATATGTGTTCCAAATTT
>JAGAZK010000259.1 GCA_017940085.1 Campylobacter sp. | reverse complement strand
GCTTCGCACAAGCGCACTTAGGCTATCTGGGTAGAGCGATTTTTCGCTAATTAGCACGAGCAGACCTGCTAGCTGGACAATGTCATAATCTTTTGCCATAACGGCACTAAAAATCTCTTCATAATCGCCACTTTCAAGCGGGAAGCCCTTTTGTAGCTTTATCATAAACGGGGCGAAATTGCTCACTTTTTTCTCCTTGATTTGGGGTTTGTTTAAATTTACAAAATTTTCAATGATTTTTTTGCCATACTGCGTGAAATAGCTCTCAGGGTGAAACTGAATGCCGTAAATTTCGCGCTCTTTGTGCTTCATCGCCATTATGACGCCATCTTCGCTCACGGCTGAAATCTCCAAATTTTCGGGCAACTCATCGACATAAAGCGAGTGATAACGCATAACTTCAAATTTGCTTGGAAGTCCAGTTAAAACGGCATTTTCGCCTGTTATGCGAATTTCGCTAGTTTTGCCGTGTTTTGGCACTTCTAGCGTTTTTATTTTCGCGCCAAAGCTTAATCCTATGGCTTGATGACCCAAACACACGCCTAAAATGGGTATGCCTAAATTTGCCTTTAAAATTTCTAGGCAAATTCCGCTATCTTTTGGGTGTTTTGGACCCGGGCTTAAAATAATCTTGCTTGGCGATAAAAATTTAATCGCTTCGAGCGTGATTTCGTCATTTCGTTTGCAAATTATCTCTTCATCGGTAGTCTCTAACACATATTGATATATGTTAAATACGAAACTATCGTAGTTATCAATCATTAAAATCATTGCATTTCCTTGCAGGTTTTTTCAAAAATTTTTAGGCAAGATTTGCGTTTGTTGCAGATTTCGGCGTATTCGTTTTCAAACACACTATCAAAGACCTGCCCGTATCCCGCACCCACGAAAACATCGTAAAATTCGGGTTTTTTGCTATCTTTCACAAAAATCGCAGAACGGATTAAAATCGCCATTTGCAAATCGCCGTTAAAATGCCAAAAGCCAATCCCGCCACCATAAATCCCCCTAGCGTGGCTTTCTAATTCGTTTATAATTTGCATAGCGCGAATTTTTGGGCTTCCGCTAAGTGTGCCAGCAGGAAAAACCACACCCAAAACATCAAAATTATCTTTGCTTTCATCTTTTATGCCACGCACATCGCTAACTATGTGCATAACGCTTTCAAAAAACTGCACATGGGCTAAATTTCGCACTTTCACGCTTCCTTTTTTGGCAAATTTGCCAATGTCGTTTCGTGCTAAATCAACTAGCATTTTGTGTTCGCTCATCTCTTTTTCATCGCTCAAAAGATCGTTTTTTAGGGCTTCATCTTCGTTTGCGTCTTTACCGCGAGGCCTAGTTCCAGCTATGGGAGCGACAAAAATTTCGTTATTTCTGATTTGAAGCACGAGTTCAGGCGAACTTCCAGCCACCACGCCGTAAGGTGTCGGGAAAAAATACATATAGTGGCTTGGATTTTGGCGTTTTAAAATTTCATAAAACTCCAAAGGGTCTAAATT
>JAGAZK010000258.1 GCA_017940085.1 Campylobacter sp. | reverse complement strand
ATTGAATTTTTTAATTTTTTTTGCTATAATCCACGCAAGTTTTACATATATGTATGTAAAATGAAATCTATTTACAAGGAGGAAACCATGAGAAAAGGTTTCACTATGATCGAGTTGATCTTCGTTATCGTTATTTTAGGTATTTTGGCAGCTATCGCTATCCCAAGATTGGCAGCTACTCGTGATGATGCTGAGGTTAGCAAAGCAGCTACAAACTTAACTACATTGATTAGTGACTTGGGTGCATATTATACATCACAAGCACAATTTTCATCAACATTTGGCGGTATGACAAATGTTCAATTGAAAAACCCAACTGAGACTACAATCGACAGTAAGGGTAAAATGGGTGGTGCAATCAATGGTGTTATCGCTGCTGCTGGTAAAGAGTGCATGAAAGTTACACTAACTGATTTTGATGCAGCTACAAACAAACCAGCTAATCTAAAAGTAGAAGAAGGCACACAAAAAGATGCTTCAGTTTGCAAAAAAGTGCTTGATACTGGTTCAGTTCAAAAAATCTTAAAAGGCAAATTTGATTATCAAAAAATCAAAACTGCTGCTACAAGCACAAAAGCAGCTGAGTATGAGACAGCTCAATCAGATGCTGGTGAAGTTGCTATCAGCGGTGTAGGCGTAGTATTCTAATCTAAGCTTTGCTTAGCTAATACTCTTAGGCTCGGAGCTTCGGCTTCGAGCCTTTTTTTATGGTTAAATTTTGCCTTTTATGTTATAATCACTAGCTATGATTATATAAATTGAGGATTTTATGACTTTTTTATCCATTTTACTGCTTATTGTATCGTTATGTTTAGCTAAATTTCTATTTGGAAAAAAATCTTTAATCTTGTATTGTTTGCTTGTTTTTGTAAATTTGTTTTTTTTCGCTTTTGATTATGCTTTGAAATACTTCACAGGAAATACTCTAACTCCATTTTCTATGAATATGTTTTTTATAAGTATAGTTGGGGCGCCGTTGATGACATTTATAAACTACATTGTAATAATTGTTTTGTTGATTTTATCGTTCATTTTGTTTTTGGTGATTTTTTATAAAAAAATTGGACAAATTTTAAGAACTTCTAAAATTTTTGCCACTATTTGTTTTGGTTGTGTATTATCTTCGCTATGCATAAATCCTCTTAGCGTAGCACTTACAAAACTCTATTTTCAAATGTATCCACCAGTATGGTCACTCAAAAATGATATTTATCCATTTTTAAAGATTCCAAAACCACAAATGCCACAAAATCGTCCAAATATAGTTTATATATTTTTAGAAAGCTTTAATGATGGTTATGTCAAAAATAATATTTTTCCAACCCTTACTCCAAATTTAACTTCTTTGCAAAATACAATGCTTTTTGAAAAAGTTGCTAGAAGTCCAGGTGCGCAAATCACCATAGAGGGTATGTTTAGTTCATTTTGCGGTGTGCCATATTTATTTAGTTTTAAAAATCCAAGCAATAATGATTTTGGCAAAAACATCAAATGCGCTAGCCATATTCTAAAAGATCTAGGCTATCATACATATTTTATCAAGGGTGCAAATTTAGAGTTTCAAAATACAGATAGATTTTTGGACGCTATGGAGTTTGATGAGAGATTTGGTAGGGCAGAGTTAGCACAAAGAAAGGCTAAAAATTTTAATGAGTGGGGCGTAGATGATGATGAAATGTTGGAGTTTGCATGGGAAGATTTTTTGCGACTTTCGCATGAAAACAGACCATTTTTACAGACAATCTTGACCATATCTACACACTCTCCAAATGGATTTGTAGCCAAGAGCTGTGAGAATTTGCAGGGGAATTTTAATGAGAGTTTTTATGATAAAAGTGGAGAAGATAGAGAAATCACAATGCTTAGGGCGATTGGTTGCACAGATAAATTACTCGGAGAATTTATAAATAAAATCCGTAAAAGCGAATTTGGCGAAAATACAATAATCGTGCTTCAAAGTGATCACCCAGCGCCGATAATTGAACAAAGCGATAAAATTTTTAAATTAGCTCAAAGTAGCGGTGGATTGTATTTTGCGATAAACGATCCAAAAATCACGCAAAATATCCGAATTTCACGCCAAAGCTCTACTATTGATATATTCACAACAGTGCTTGATTATATTGGTGTTTTGGACGAAATGCAACTAGGACGAAGTGCATTAAAATATGATTCGCTTTATAATAGCATGAACAGTGCAAATTATGTAAATGCCGCTAGATTGGCGCCATATATCGATTATGATGAGATAGAGAAAATACAAAAATGAGTTTGATTTGTGTTTTTGCGTGTGTGATTGCTTGTGTTTTGGCTAAATTTTTACCAAATAGATTTAGTAAAATTTTATTTTGCATTTTAGCGTTTGTTTTCGTTGTGGCTTTTGCTCTTGATTTGGCGTTTTTGTGGGCTTTGGAGGAGCATTTTGGGCTTAAAGTTTATATTTTTATCACTACTTCGATTATTGGGGCTCCACTTTTGCCGTTTATAAAAGAAATTTTGATTTGTGCTGGAATTTTGCTAGCTATTTTGCTGTTTTGTGTGATGTTGTATGGCAAAATATCTACGGGCAGCAAAAATCTAAAATTTGGAATTTTATCGATTATGGCGCTTGGTTTCGCAT
>JAGAZK010000023.1 GCA_017940085.1 Campylobacter sp. | reverse complement strand
GAGAGATTTACCATGGACGACGGGCTTAAAAACGCCGTGCGAAAAGCATTTGTAAATTTATACGAAAAGGGCTTAATCGTGCGTGGCAATTATATGGTGAATTGGTGCACTCACGACGGCGCCCTTAGCGATGTGGAAGTCGAACACAAGGCAAATAAAGGCAAACTTTATTATGTGCGTTATTATTTGGACGGCGAAAAAGATAAATTTATAGTTGTGGCTACGACTAGACCAGAAACCTACTTTGGCGATACGGCGGTAATGGTAAATCCAAACGATGAACGCTATAAAAATTTAATTGGCAAATTTGTAAATTTACCGCTGATAAATCGCAAAATCAAAATCATCGCCGATGAGCATGTTGATATGGATTTTGGAACAGGTTGCGTAAAAGTAACCCCAGCCCACGATCAAAACGACTACGAAGTCGGAAATCGCCATAATTTGGAGTTTATCACGATTTTTGATGAAAAAGGAATTTTAAACGAATATTGTGGCGAATTTGCTGGACTTGAACGCCTTGAAGCCAGAGATAAAATCGTCGCAAAGCTTGACGAAATGGGCTTTATAGAAAAAATCGAAGATTATGAAAATCAAGTCGGGTATTGCTACCGCTGTAAAAATGTCGTCGAGCCATACATCTCAAAACAATGGTTTGTAAAATCGCAAATCGCAGATAACGCCATAAAAATGGTAAATTCTGGCGGAGCTGAGTTTTTCCCAGCGCACTGGATAAATAGCTTTAATGCGTGGATGAAAGAGTTAAAAGACTGGTGCATTAGCCGTCAGCTTTGGTGGGGTCATCGAATTCCTGTGTTTTACTGCGAGTGTGGTCATGAGTGGGCTGACGAAAATGAAAATCCTTGCAAATGTCCAAAATGTGGAAGCGATAAATTTACGCAAGACCCGGATGTCCTTGATACTTGGTTTTCAAGCGGCTTGTGGCCGATTTCGACGCTTGGCTGGGGCAACGGTGAGGCTCTAAAAGATGAAAAATGGCATGAGAGCGATTTAGCAGAATTTTACCCAAATACTATGCTGATTACGGGCTTTGACATACTTTTCTTTTGGGTTGCAAGAATGTTTTTTCAGTGTGAAAACGCTACTGCTAAATTGCCATTTCACGATGTCTATCTTCACGCCCTAGTTAAGGACAAAGACGGCAAAAAAATGAGTAAATCAAGCAAAAATATCGTCGATCCGCTCGATAAAATCGATGAATACTCAGCCGATATTTTGCGATTTACGCTGACGGTGCTATGCGTGCAGGGACGAGATCTACGACTTAGCGATGATAAGCTTTTGATTTATCGAAATTTTGTAAATAAACTTTATAACGCAAGTAAATTTTTGCTTTTAAATTCGGCTAAATTCGGTGATTTGGACGAAAATTTGGTTAAAACGAAGCTTGGAGAGTATATGCTAAGCCGTTTTAAGGCGTGCGTAAATTCGGTCAGGGCAAATCTCGACGCGTATCGCTTCAACGACGCTGCGACTGATTTATACAAATTTTTCTGGGACGAATTTTGCGACTGGGGAATTGAGCTAAGCAATGCAAACAAAGCCGCAATCCCTGAGCTTGGTATGATTTTTAAAGAAGCCTTAAAGCTACTTAGCCCATTTATGCCGTTTATCAGCGAATACCTTTACCACGAGCTTAGCGGGACTTCATTGGAGAGCGGAGAATCCGTAACCATGATGAGATACCCAAAAACTTCGGCGCAAAACGAAGGGATCGAAAAGCTTTTTGAGCGCGTGATTGAAGCGATTGTAAGCATTCGCCGTGCAAAAGCGACGATTGATCTTGGAAATGCCAAAATCGCAAAGGCTTTTGTGCTAAGCTCATTTGATTTAAGTGGGGCGAAAGATTATATCAAAACACTTGCCAAATGCGATGAAATCGAGTTTATAGACGCACCTATCTCAAATGCAGTGCGTGATGTAAGTGCGAATTTAGAGAGCTTTGTCGCACTTGATGGTGTTGATTTAAATCCTATCATCAACCGCCTAAATTCGCAAAAAACGAAGCTTGAAAAGGAAATCACAAAGCTAGAAAATATGCTAGGAAATGAGAAATTTATGGCCTCAGCCCCTGCTAGCGTCATCGAAACCAATCGCAACGGCTTAGCAAACGCAAAAGAACAATTTAGCAAAGTTTGCGGGGAACTCGCAAATTTGGGAGTGAAGTAATGAGTATAAACAATACCAATTTTAATGATTTTTTAAATTCTTTACAAAAAACCAATGCTACATTAGATTATTTTACTGATTTTGATAAATGTAGCGAAAATGTAAATAAAATTTCTATGAAATTACACTCATTGAATTATTTGCTTGGTAAAAAAAATCTAAAACAAGCTATTGATGAGTTATTTTTAGATAATCCCAAGTGCTTTGAAGTTTTAAATTTACTGATTGCAGTTCGAAACAAAAAAACAAATTTATTTGATAAAAATGGAAATTTAGTTGAAATTAAAAGCTATTTTTTAAATTCGAACAAAATATATGAATTTTTTTGTGAAACAGGGCTTGATAAAATATTTATAAATGGAGAAATTACCAATTTACACGATTATGTATTTGGTGTTGAAGTTGGGCTTGACACTAATGCTAGAAAAAACCGCACAGGCAATTTATTTGCTAATTTAGTAGCACAAATTTTTATTTCAAACAATATAAAATTCACAAGAGAAATAAATCATACAGATTTTAAAGATTTAAATTTTAGCGATGATAAAAAGAGATTTGATTTTGTTATACAAACGCAAAATATAACATATCTAATTGAAGCAAATTTTTATAATGGCGGTGGTTCGAAATTAAACGAAGTTGCCAGATCTTACACGGAAATTTCTGAAAAAATTTCTCATTTTAACAAATATAATTTTATTTGGATTACTGACGGTCAAGGCTGGTTTAGTGCAAAAAATAAATTGGCAGAAGCATACAAAAGTGTTGAAATTTATAATCTAGAAAATTTGAATACATTTATACAAAAGGTCAAAAACAATGACTAATTTTGTCAGTAAAGATAAAAAATTTACACTTTATCACGGCGATACATTTGAAATTTTGCCAAATTTAAAAGAAAAATTCGATTTGATTTTTGCCG